>NZ_JBHWZP010000322.1:0-10238 GCF_042728395.1 Streptomyces sp. NPDC060205 | reverse complement strand
GCCCACGGGGGAGCCCGGCCCGCGGCGTTTGCGGAGACTTCGGAGACTTCGGAGACTTCGGAAGAGCTTGCTCAGAAGGTCTGCAGGGTCACCAGGGTGATGTGGCGGTCGTCCTCGCCGTCGACCTCGATCCGTACGCGCTGGCCCGGACGGAGCAGTCTGAGGCCGCCCTTGTCGAAGGCCGGGGCGTCGAAGGGGACGGGGGTGCCGTCGTCCAGGAGCACCTGGCCGGTGCGGGTTCCTGGGTCGTATGTGTACGCGGTCGCCTGCATGGCAGCAGGGTATGCGGTTTCCCTTGCCGGGGGAGGGTGGGCAGGGGAGGGGTGGGGTGGGGTTTCTGGGGTCTGTGGGTGGGTGCGGGTCGGTGGGGGCTGGTCGCGCCGTTCCCCGCGCCCCTTGGGGTGTCTGGCGTTGGTGGGTACCTGCGGGTCAGTGGGGGCTGGTCGCGCAGTTCCCCGCGCCCCTTTGGGGCGCCCGGCGCCAGGGGCTGGTCGCGCCGTTCCTCGTGTGCCTTTGGGGGGTCAGGCTGCTTTGAGGTGTTGGGCTGCTGCCTTCGTGCGGGGGCCTGCGCCCAGGGTCAATGCCGCTTGGAGGTCCGCGCCCGTGTCCACGTCCTGGCGTACGGAATCCACCGCGGTCAGGAGGAGTTCCTCGGCGCCCGAGGCGCGATGGCGCGCGCGGGAATCCGTTCCGAAAGCCGGCCGCAATTCGTGGCCCGGGGACGCGCCCAGGAGAGTGGTGCCGATTCCGGCGGCGTCCGCGAGGAAAGCCCGGGGGAATTCGGCGGCGGCGGTGAGGACGCGGGCCAATTCGCCGGCGCGCAGAGCGGGCAGATCCGCGTTCAGCGCGGCCAGCGCGGTGCGCGGGTTCGCGGTGCGCACGACCGCCTCCGCGTGCCGCAGTGCGGCGTTCAGGCCGCCCCCTGGCTCGTCCGGGACGATCCGGGCACCCAGGGCCCCCAGTTCGCGTCCGGCAAGCGCGTCGCCCGTGACTACGGCCACATCCGCGACTTCCGGGCAGGCCAGCGCCGCGGCCACCGTGTCCTGTGCGAAGGCGAGGGCGAGCCCGGGGCGCAGACCGTCGGCCGCGGTGTCCGAGAGCCTGCTCTTCGCCCGCGCAAGGGCTTTGAGGGGTACGACCATGATCCATTGCACGAGCGTTCCGTCCCTCCCAGGTCCCGCCCATTGTCCCCCGGGCACCGGAGAGGGGCCGAGGCCGGGGCGTACGGTGTTCTCGACAGACCGGCGGCCCGGGGTGACACTTGTGCGGCCCCCAAGGCCCAAGAGGAAGGTGTTCGCGTGTCCCGCCGCAGAATCGGCTTCTGGTACCGCTTCTCAGCGGTCCTCGTCAAACCGCCCCTGGTGGTTCTGATCAAGCGGGACTGGCGTGGAATGGAGAACATTCCTGCCGATGGTGGATTTATCACCGCGGTGAACCATAATTCTCACGCCGATCCGTTCGCGTACGGGCACTTTCAGTACAACACCGGCCGGGTTCCGCGTTTCCTCGCCAAGAGCGGGCTTTTCAAGAGCGGATTCGTGGGCGCGGCCATGCGGGGCACCGGCCAGATCCCGGTCTACCGCGAGAGTTCCGACGCGCTCAGCGCCTACCGGGCCGCGATCGACGCCGTGGAGCGCGGGGAATGCGTCGCCTTCTATCCCGAGGCCACCCTCACCCGTGACCCCGACCTGTGGCCGATGACCGGCAAGACGGGTGCCGCGCGGGTCGCCCTGCAGACCAGGTGCCCGGTGATCCCGGTGGCCCAGTGGGGCGCCAACCACCTGCTGGCCCCGTACGCGAAGAAGCCCGACCTCTTCCCGCGCAAGACGCACCACGTGCTGGCCGGCCCGCCCGTGGACCTCTCGCGGTTCTACGACAAGGAGATGACCCCCGACCTCCTGAAGGAGGCGACCGAGGTCATCATGGCCGCGATCACCGCGCAGCTGGAGCTGATCCGCGGCGAGAAGGCGCCGGCCACGCGCTACGACCCGCGCCTGGTGCGGATCGAGCAGCGGCGCAGGACCCGGGAGCAGGACGAGCAGGAAGCGCACGACGAGCACGACGAACTGACCGCGCGCCGGGGACCGGCCGCTCAGGAGAAGACCGCGCGGGAAGCAGGCGCGCGGGACACGACCGAGGCAGAGCACGAAAAGGGGCACGGCAAGTGACGACATCCGGCAGGCCCGTCAAGGCGACCGTCTTCGGGACCGGATCATGGGGCACCGCCTTCGGCATGGTGCTCGCCGACGCCGGGTGCGACGTGACGCTGTGGGGACGGCGGGCCGCACTCGCCGAGGCCGTCAACTCCACCCGCACGAACCCCGACTACCTGCCGGGCATCGAACTCCCGGAGAACCTGCGGGCCACCACGGACGCCGCCGAGGCCGCCCGCGGCGCCGACTTCACGGTGCTCGCCGTGCCCTCGCAGACCCTCCGCGAGAACCTGGCCGAATGGGCGCCGCTGCTCGCGCCCGGCACGGTCCTCGTCTCCCTCATGAAGGGCGTCGAACTCGGCTCCGCGATGCGGATGAGCGAGGTGATCGAGGACGTCGCGAAGGTCGGCGCCGACCGGATCGCCGTGGTCACCGGGCCCAACCTGGCCCGGGAGATCGCCGCCCGGATGCCGGCCGCCGCCGTGGTCGCGTGCAGTGACGAAGGGGTCGCCCAGCGGCTCCAGGCCGCCTGCCACACGCCGTACTTCCGGCCCTACACCAACACCGACGTGGTGGGCTGCGAGCTCGGCGGCGCGGTCAAGAACGTGATCGGTCTCGCCGTCGGCATCGCGGACGGCATGGGCCTGGGCGACAACGCCAAGGGGTCCCTCATCACGCGGGGGTTGGCGGAGACGACCCGGCTCGGGCTCAGGATGGGCGCCGATCCGCTGACGTTCGCCGGACTCGCGGGCCTGGGCGACCTCGTGGCGACCTGTTCCTCGCCGCTCTCGCGCAACCACACCTTCGGTACGAACCTCGGCAAGGGCATGACCCTCCAGGAGACCATCGCGGTCACCAAGCAGACCGCCGAGGGCGTCAAGTCCTGCGAGTCCGTACTGGACTTGGCGCGCCGGCACGGGGTCGACATGCCCATCACGGAGACCGTCGTCGAGATCGTCCACGAGGGCAAGCCGCCGGTCGTCGCCGTCAAGGAACTGATGTCACGCACCGCCAAGCCGGAACGGCACTGAGCGACCCCGCCACGGGCCGCTGACTCGGAGCCCTACCACCGGGTACTCTCAACCCGATATGAGCACCGAGAACCTTCCCCAGAGCCCTGAGCAGCCGCCTCGCAAGCCGCGCGTGGCCGTCGTCTTCGGCGGCCGCAGCTCCGAACACGGGATCTCCATGGTCACCGCGGGAGCCGTCCTGCGGGCCGTCGACCGGACCAAGTACGACGTCCTGCCGATCGGGATCACCCGGGAGGGCCGCTGGGTGCTCACGGCCGACGACCCGGAACGGATGACGATCACCGAACGCCGTACGCCCGACGTCGAGTCGCTCGCCGAGTCGAGCGAGGGCGGCGTGATCCTGCCCGTCGACCCCGCCAACCGCGAAGTGGTCTACAGCGAGCCGGGTTCGGTGCCCAAGGCGCTCGGCGAGGTGGACGTCGTCTTCCCCATGCTGCACGGCCCGTACGGCGAGGACGGCACCCTTCAGGGTCTGCTGGAGCTCTCCGGTGTCCCGTACGTCGGCTCGGGCGTGCTCGCCTCGGCCGTCGGCCAGGACAAGGAGTACATGAAGCGGGTGTTCACCTCCTTCGGGCTGCCGGTCGGCCCGTACGTGGTGATCCGGCCCCGTGAGTGGGAGCAGGACGAGTCGGCGGCCCGCAAGAAGATCATCGACTTCGCGGGGGAGCACGGCTGGCCGCTCTTCGTGAAGCCCGCGCGCGCGGGGTCGTCGATCGGCATCACCAAGGTCGAGGACCTGTCCGGTCTCGACGAGGCGATCGCGGCGGCCCAGCACCACGACCCGAAGATCCTCGTGGAGGCGCTGCTGCGCGGCCGCGAGATCGAGTGCGGGGTCCTGGAGTTCGAGGACGGGCCCCGGGCCTCCGTGCCGGCCGAGATCCCGCCGGTGCAGTCGCACGCGTACTACGACTTCGAGGCCAAGTACATCGACTCGACGCCCGGCATCGTGCCGGCCCCGCTGACGCCCGAGCAGACCGCCGAGATCCGGCGCCTGGCCG
This sequence comes from Streptomyces sp. NPDC060205, assembly GCF_042728395.1. NCBI lineage: Bacteria > Bacillati > Actinomycetota > Actinomycetes > Kitasatosporales > Streptomycetaceae > Streptomyces > Streptomyces sp. NPDC060205. The sequence continues at coordinate 6,056 of NZ_JBHWZP010000322.1, read as the reverse complement.
TCGAGGCGTTCGAGGCCGCGTCCTGCGAGGGCCTGGTCCGCGCGGACTTCTTCCTCACGGAGGACGGCGAGTTCGTGATCAACGAGATCAACACGATGCCCGGCTTCACGCCGATCTCCATGTACCCCAAGATGTGGGAAGCGACGGGGGTCCCGTACCCGGAACTGGTGGACCGCCTGATCCAGGCGGCCCTGCGCCGCTCGACGGGCTTGCGGTAGAGCCGCTTTGCTCTGAGGGGCGTGGGTACCGGCTTCGCTTCTTCGGACGGGGCCGGGCCTCTGCCTTCATGGGCGCCGGGCCCTTGCCTTTAGGGGCGCGGGGAACTGCGCAGCACCAGCCACGACGCACCCGCACCCGACAACGCACCGGCGGAGCACGAACCGGCCGTGGCCATCAATCCGCGATCCCCAAAGGGATCGTCTTCTTGATGGCCCCGGCCAGATCGACGAGAACAGCGGACGTGTCCCGCCCGGACGGCACCGTCACCTCGACGTACACCCGCCGCTGAGCGGAGGTGAAGCGGGTCACCCCGCCGTCCATCTCCTCCATCAGCCACCCCACCCCGTTCACACCGCCCCCGATCGCATCGGGATCGCTCCCGTCGGCCACCTTCGGGTCGACCATCTTCGCGGGCCGCGACACCCCGCAGCGCAGTATGATCGCCGGGCTTCCCCAGCCCGCGGTCAGCGCCGACCGGGGCTCGGGATCCTCCCGATCGAGGCCGTCCACCTTCCGTGGCAACGACTTGTCCAGGTTCCGGCACAGCTTGGCGGCCTTCGCCCCCGGACTGGGAACCGCGGCCGGGGCGTTGTCGTCTGCTGAGGAGCAGCCTGTGGCAGCGATCAGCAGAACGAGGGCGGGCAGCCCGACCAGAGAGGCACGCCGGTGACGAAAGAGGTCCACCGGCCCAGCGTAGACGGGGGCTACAGGTGCACGACCGGGCAGGTCAGGGTACGGGTGATGCCGTCCACTTGCTGGACTCGCGCGACCACCATGCGGCCGAGCTCGTCCACGGTGTCGGCCTGGGCCCGCACGATCACGTCGTACGGCCCGGTGACGTCCTCGGCCTGGATCACCCCCGAAATCTTGCTGATCGTCTCGGCGACGGTCGACGCTTTGCCGACCTCCGTCTGGATCAGGATGTACGCCTGTACCACGGAACCTCCAGGGCGGCCACGAGGATCATGTGGGGAAAAGGAACGCCACGGTATCGCGTCGCCGCACGCCACGGGGAGACCTGCGGGAGCGGGGGCTTGCGCGCCAGGGTGCAGGGACGGCACAGGTTGACGGTTGACTCGACGGTACCGAGGTACCGGACGGTCCGCGACCGGACGCACGTGCGACGCGGCCGGGCCGACGCGGGAACAGAAGCGCAGCTGAGCGGCGACACAAGCAGACAAGGCAACCCGGTTCATGGGCACGAAGGGAACAGGTGAGACTCGGTGAAGGGAACCGTGGGCGAGTTGGGGGAGTTCGGGCTCATCAAGGAGCTCACCTCCCGGCTCACCACCACCCCGGCGGTACGCGTCGGGCCCGGTGACGACGCGGCCGTGGTGGCCGCCCCCGACCGCAGGGTCGTGGCGAGCACCGACATCCTCCTGGAGGGGCGGCACTTCCGGCGCGACTGGTCCACGGCGTACGACGTCGGGCGCAAGGCCGCCGCGCAGAACCTCGCGGACATCGCCGCCATGGGCGCGGTGCCGACCGCACTGCTGCTGGGCCTGGTCGTTCCGGCCGAACTGCCCGCCACCTGGCCCTCCGAGCTGATGGACGGCCTGCGCGACGAGTGCCAGGTCGCGGGCGCGGCCGTGGTCGGCGGGGACGTCGTACGCGGCGACACGATCACCGTGGCGATCACCGCACTCGGCGATCTGCGCAACCACGAGCCGGTGACCCGAGCCGGCGCCCGGCCCGGCGACGTGGTGGCCGTGACGGGCTGGCTGGGCTGGTCCGCGGCCGGGCACGCCGTGCTCTCCCGCGGTTTCCGCTCGCCGCGCGCCTTCGTCGAGGCCCACCGGCGCCCGGAACCGCCGTACCACGCGGGTCCCGCGGCGGCCGGGCTCGGCGCGACCTCCATGACGGACGTCAGCGACGGGCTGATCGCCGACCTCGGGCACATCGCCGAGGCCAGCAAGGTACGTATCGACATCCGCTCCGGTGCCGTGGACATCCCCACGCAGATGAACGACATCGGTCAGGCCGTCGGCGTCGACCCGATCCAGTGGGTGCTCACCGGCGGCGAGGACCACGCGATCGTCGCGACCTTCCCGTCGGACGTGAAACTGCCCGCCCGCTGGAAGGTGATCGGCGAGGTCCTCAACCCGTCGGCGCTGCCCCAGGTCACGGTCGACGGGGCGCCCTGGACCAGCAAGGGCGGCTGGGACCACTTCGGGGACATCGAGTCATGAGCACCCCGCCGAGTGTCCCTTCCCGCACTCCGCCGCGGGTGCTGACGGTCGCGGGTTCCGACTCCGGTGGCGGGGCCGGGATCCAGGCCGACCTGAAGACCATGCTCGCGCTCGGCGTGCACGGCATGAGCGTGCTCACCGCCGTCACCGCGCAGAACTCCCTCGGCGTGCAGGGCGCCTGGGAGCTGCCGGTGGAGGCGGTGCGGGCCCAGTACCGCAGTGTGGTCGACGACATCGGCGTCCAGGCCGTCAAGACCGGCATGCTCTCCTCCGCCGAACTCGTGGAGGCCGTCGCCGAGTTGATCGGCGGCACCGACGCGCCGGCCGTGGTCGACCCGGTCGGCGTCTCCAAGCACGGCGACTCGCTGCTGGCCTCGTCCGCCCTGGACTCCGTACGGACGAAGCTGCTCCCGGTGGCCACGGTGGCGACACCGAACCTCGACGAGGTGGCCCAGCTCACGGGCGTGACGGTCGAGTCGGAGGACGGGATGCGGCGGGCGGCCCAGGCCGTGCTGTCGTACGGGCCCGTCTGGGCGCTGATCAAGGGCGGCCACCTGAGCGGGGACGCGGTGGACTTCCTCACCGACGGCACCGACGAGCTGTGGCTGCGCGCGCCCCGCTTCGACAACCGGCACACCCACGGCACGGGGTGCACGCTCGCGAGCGCGATCGCCTCGGAGCTGGCGCGGGGGCGGTCGGTGCCGGACGCGGTCGTGGCGGCGAAGGAGTACGTCACCGGGGCGATCGCGGCCGGATTCGCGCTCGGGGCCGGGATCGGCCCGGTCGATCACGGCTGGCGGTTCACCTCAGCGGCCGGGTAGCCGGGTGGGCCGGGAGGTCCTGGTGGGCCGAGCGGCCCGGGAACAGCAGAAAGCCGGTCCTCCGTGAGGGGGACCGGCTTTGAGCGGTGGACCAGCAGTGGCTGCGCGCTGTGCAGATGTCAGCGCGAGACCTTGCCGGCCTTGATGCACGAGGTGCAAGCGTTGACGCGCTTCGGCGTCCCGCCGACCACGGTACGGACGCGCTGGATGTTCGGGTTCCAGCGACGGGACGTACGGCGGTGCGAGTGCGAGATGCTGTTGCCGAAGCTCGGCCCCTTGCCACAGACGTCGCAGTTGGCAGCCACGGGTCACTCCAAAGACTTCAGATGCTCTTACGGTGGATCCCGGCATGCCGGGATCAGGATCGTAGGATCTGAGTGGCGCTGCCAGGGGGAAGGCCCGATGAGATCGGGCAACCGGAGCAGCATACAACGACTGCGTCCGTACAACGAAACTACCATGTCCCGCGCGGGCTCCCTCCCGGCCCTCTTCCGGCCGGCACCCCACCTGGGTCTACGCTGCGTCGGACGTTCGGCCGCTCGCTCCGGCCGCTCGGACCGGCTGCTCAAGGAGGCGCAGGTGCCGCAGGTGCCGCAGACATTGGACGCATCCGCGGTACGTGCCTGGTGCGGACTCGCGCTGGAGGCCCTTGGCCGTGCGCGCGAGGAGATCGACGCGATCAATGTCTATCCCGTCGCCGACGGGGACACCGGCACCAACCTCTATTTGACCGTCGAGTCCGCCGCCGCGGCCGTCGAGGCGGTCTTCGCGGCGCACGCGGCGATGTCCGTCGTCGGCGGCCCGTCCGGGGGGCAGGTGTTCGGGGGACCGGCGTCCGACGGGCCCGCGTCCGACGGGCCTGTGTCCGACGGGCCGGCATCCGAGAAGGGGGCGTCCGACGGGCCGCTGATCGAGCCGCCCACCCTCGCCGACGCGGTACGGGCCATGGCGCACGGCGCGCTCATCGGCGCCCGGGGCAACTCGGGGACGATCCTCGCGCAGCTCCTGCGGGGCATGGCCCAGGTGCTCGCCGCCGACACGGGCACCGAGCGGACCGACGGCCCGGGCCTGCGGCTCGCCCTGCGGCACGCGGCCGACGCGGCCCGGCAGGCCGTCGCGCACCCGGTCGAGGGCACGGTCCTCACGGTCGCCTCGGCCGCCGCCGACGCGGCCTCCGGCGCCGACGGGGACTGCGCGGTGATCGCACGCGCCGCGTACGAGGGCGCACGGGCTGCGCTCGCGGCGACCCCCGGGCAGCTGGCCGTCCTGGAACGGGCCGGAGTCGTCGACGCGGGCGGACGGGGACTGGTGGCCGTGCTGGGGGCGCTGGTGGAGACGTTCACCGGAGCGGCCCCCGCGATGGGCGCGGTCCCGGTACTCGCGCCGCACGCGCGCGTGCGGGCCGAGACGGGGGAGTGCGCCGACGGCGGCCCCGGTCACGGACCCGTCCACGACGAGAGCGGCCCCGCCTTCGAGGTGATCTACCTCCTGGAGGCGGACGACACGGCCGTGGCGCGGCTGCGCGACCGGCTCGACGCCCTCGGGGACTCGCTCGTGGTGGTCGGCGGGGACGGGCTGTGGAACGTGCACGTGCACGTCGACGACGCGGGCGCGGCCGTGGAGGCGGGCGTCGAGGCCGGCCGGCCGCACCGGATCCGGATCACGCACTTCGGTCCCGCCGACGCGCACACCACGGGCTCCACGGTCCGGCCGGTCCGGGAGAGGGCGCAGCGCGCGATCGTGGCGGTCGTGCCCGGGGAGGGCCTCGCCCGGCTCTACGCCGAGGCGGGGGCCACCACGGTTCTCGCGCGCCCCGGGGAGCCGCCGGCCAGCGGAGAGCTCGTGGACGCGGTACGGCGAGCCCACGCCCTGGAGGTCGTCCTGCTGCCGAACGACGCCGAGCTGCGCCACACGGCCGCCGCGGCGGCCGAGCAGGCCCGCACCGAGGGCGTACGGGTCGCGCTGATCCCCACGCGTTCGGCGGTGCAGGGGATCGCCGCGCTCGCCGTGCACGAGCCCGAGCGGCGCTTCGACGAGGACGTGGTCGCGATGACCTCGGCGGCGGGCGCGACGCGGTACGCCGAGGTGGAGGTCGCGGAACGCCAGTCCTGGACCATGGCCGGCATCTGCCAGGCCGGCGACGTCCTCGGCCTCATCGACGGCGACGTGGCCGTGATCGGCTCGGACGTCACGGCCACCGCGGAGTCGGTCCTCAACCGCATGCTCTCGGCGGGCGGCGAAATGGTCACCCTGGTCCTGGGCGACGAGGCGCCCCCGACGATCGCCGACCACCTGGAAGCGAGGGTCCGCGAGTCCTACCTGGCGGTGGACACGGTGGTGTACCGGGGCGGCCACCAGGGAGCCCTGCTACTGATCGGCGTGGAGTAGCCGCCCCCGGGCACGGTGCTCCCGCACGCACCCGAGCCCCGGGCTCATGTCGGGTGCGGCCCCGGTGGGGGCTGGTCGCGCAGTTCCCCGCGCCCCTTACGGGGCGAAAGCTGAGCGCAGCCTCTGTGGACTGGCGGGCTCCGTGAGGGGCGCGGGCGGCTGCGGTGCTTCCGGACTCGCCCGAACCTCGGGCTCCTGTCTGGTGCGGGCCCGGTGGGGGCTGGTCGCGCAGTTCCCCGCGCCCCTTCAGGGCGAAGGCCGGACGCAGCGCCTGTTTCTCAGGGACGCGGGATGCGGCGCGAGCGCCGTGACGGACCGGCGGGCTCCGTGAGGGCCGCGGGCGGCTGTGGTGCTTCCGCACGCATCCGAGCCCTGGGCTCCTGTCGGGTGCGGGCTCGGTGGGGGCTGGTCGCGCAGTTCCCCGCGCCCCTTACGGGGC
>NZ_JBHWZP010000321.1:0-10304 GCF_042728395.1 Streptomyces sp. NPDC060205 | reverse complement strand
GCCCGGGCGCCTTTCGGGCTCCCGGGCCCTCGCCGACCGGACGCCGGCGACGCGCCGCGCGCGGAGGGCGCCGGCATCGCGCCGCGCGCGGAGGCTGCCGCCATCGCTCCGCGCGGAGGGAGCGCATCGCGCGCGGTGTGCGTCCCGCGAGGCCGGGCAGGGGAGAATGGGTCGGTACGCAACGGACCCAATGGTCGACCTTGCTGAAGGCTTAAGGAGCGGGACATGCAGCACGCGCGAGCAGGGCAGGTCGCGGAACCCGGTGACCTCGTCGATGTGGCCCGCCTGGTCACGGCGTACTACGCGCTGCACCCCGACCCGGCCGAGCCCGGTCAGCGGGTCGCCTTCGGTACCTCGGGGCACCGCGGCTCGTCGCTCGCGACGGCGTTCAACGAGGACCACATCGCGGCCACCAGCCAGGCCATCTGCGAGTACCGCACCGCGCAGGGCACCGACGGCCCCCTGTTCCTTGGCGCCGACACCCACGCCCTGTCCGAGCCCGCGCGGGTCACGGCCCTTGAGGTGTTCGCCGCCAACGACGTGAGCGTCCTCATCGACCAGGGCGACGGCTACACGCCCACCCCGGCGGTCTCGCACGCCATCCTCACCCACAACCGGGGCCGCACGTCCGGCCTCGCCGACGGTGTGGTGGTCACCCCCTCGCACAACCCGCCCGCCGACGGCGGCTTCAAGTACAACCCCCCGAACGGCGGCCCGGCCGGCTCCGAGGCGACTTCCTGGATCCAGGACCGCGCCAACGAGATCATCTCCGCGGGCATGAAGGACGTACGCCGCATCCCCTACACCCGCGCCCTGGCCGCGCCCGGCACCGGCCGCCACGACTTCCTCGGCGCCTATGTCGCCGACCTGCCGAGCGTGCTGGACCTGGACGCGATCCGGGCGGCCGGCGTGCGGATCGGCGCCGATCCGCTGGGCGGTGCCTCGGTCGCCTACTGGGGCCGGATCGCCGAGCAGCACCGGCTCGACCTGACGGTGGTCAACCCGCTCGCCGACCCCACCTGGCGTTTCATGACGCTGGACTGGGACGGCAAGATCCGGATGGACTGCTCGTCGCCGTACGCCATGGCCTCGCTCATCGAGCAGCGCGACCGCTTCGACATCGCCACCGGGAACGACGCCGACGCCGACCGGCACGGCATCGTCACCCCGGACGGTGGGCTGCTCAACCCCAACCACTACCTGGCCGTGGCGATCTCCTACCTGTTCTCGCACCGCAAGGAGTGGCCCGCCGGGGCCGGGATCGGCAAGACCCTCGTGTCGTCCGGAATGATCGACCGGGTCGCGGCGGACGTCGGCCGGAAGCTGGTCGAAGTCCCGGTCGGGTTCAAGTGGTTCGTGGACGGTCTGTCCGACGGGACGCTCGGCTTCGGCGGCGAGGAATCGGCGGGCGCGTCCTTCCTGCGCCGCGACGGCTCGGTGTGGACCACCGACAAGGACGGCATCATCCTGGCCCTGCTCGCCTCCGAGATCACGGCCGTCACCGGCGAGACGCCCTCCCAGCACTACGCGCGGCTCACCGAGCGCTTCGGTGCCCCCGCCTACGCGCGCATCGACGCCCCGGCCTCCCGCGAGGAGAAGGCGCTGCTCGCGAAGCTGTCGCCGCGCCAGGTCACCGCCGACACCCTCGCGGGCGAGCCGGTCACCTCGGTGCTCACCGAGGCTCCCGGCAACGGCGCCGCCCTCGGCGGGGTCAAGGTGTCGACCGCCAACGCCTGGTTCGCGGCCCGCCCCTCGGGCACCGAGGACGTCTACAAGATCTACGCTGAGTCCTTCTCAGGACCGGAGCACCTGCAGCGGATCCAGGAGGAGGCCAAGGCCATGGTGCTCGCGGCCCTGAACACCTGACACCCGACACCTGGCACCTGGCACCTGACACCTGACACCTGACATCTGCTCGGGCTCCCGCTGCCCGACTTCCAGAGGTGCGCGCTCACTCCCACACCACGATGTTCCGCCGCACCGGCACGGACGACGCGTCCGTGGCGAACAGTTCGGGGGAGTGGGCGCGGATGCGCTCGATGTCGTCGAAGACGGCCCGCAGGTGCGTGCGCATGGCCGTGCGGGCGAGCGGTACGTCCCCGCCGGCGATGGCGTCGAAGATCTCGCGGTGCTGGGCGACGAAAACGGCAGGCGACACGTTCTCGTGGAGGCCGAGGCGCCGGGCCCGGTCCAGGTGGCCCTTGGCGGCGGCGACGGTCGTCCAGACGTTCCCGTGCCCGCTCAGCCGCATCAGGCCCTGATGGAACGCCTCGTCGAGATCGAAGAACTCCTCCAGGCCGAGGTCCGCGCGCCGCTGCCGGCCGAGGTTGTCCCGCAGTTCCTCGACGAGCGCGGTGTCCAGTGCGGCGGGCAGATCGTCCAGTGAGGCGAGTTCCACCGCCTCCCGCAGGAACTGCGCGTCGGCGACCTGCCCCGGGTCGACGCGGGACACGAACGATCCGATCTTGGGGAAGACCTGCACCAGCCCCTCCTGGGCCAGCAGGATCAGGCTCTCCCGCACCGGTGTGCGGCTGACGCCCATCGACGCGGCGAGTTCGTTCTCCGAGAGGGCCGCGCCCGGAGCGAGTTCGAGGGTCAGGACCATCTGGCGCAGTTTCAGATAGATGTCGCGCCGGTTCGTCCGCCCGTTCGTTTGAGCCATGGGCCCATCGTACGTAGAAGCACGGCACAAGTATTGCCGTACTGCGATACAGCTGCTTGTATACAAGTACTTCGCGACCGATCGCGACCAAGGAGTGCCTGTGAGCAGGATCGAAAGCGTCGAGGTGTTCGTCGCCTCCCCCGGCCGGACCTTCGTCACGCTCCGGATCACCACCACGGACGGGGTGACCGGCCTGGGCGACGCCACGCTCAACGGCCGGGAGCTGGCCGTCGCCAGTTACCTGCGCGACCACGTGGTCCCGCTGCTGATCGGCAAGGACCCGTCCCGTATCGAGGACATGTGGCAGTACCTGTACAAGGGCGCGTACTGGCGGCGCGGACCCGTCACGATGACCGCGATCGCCGCCGTCGACACCGCGCTGTGGGACATCCTGGGCAAGACCGCCGGACTGCCCGTGTACAAGCTGCTCGGCGGCCGGTCGCGCGACGGCGTACTCGTCTACTCGCACGCCAGCGGCACCGACGTGCCCTCGCTCCTCGACGACGTCCAGCGCTATTTGGAGCTGGGTTACAAGGCCGTACGCGCCCAGGCCGCCGTGCCCGACGTCGGGGGCACGTACGGGGTGCGCAAGGGCAAGGTCTACGAGCCCGCCGCGACCGAATTGCCCGACGAGCAGCCCTGGGACACCGAGGCCTATCTCGACTTCGCGCCCAGGTACCTGGAGGCGGTCCGCGAGCGCTTCGGCTTCGGCTTCCATCTCCTGCACGACGTGCACCACCGGCTCACCCCGAACGAGGCGGCCCGGTTCGGCAGGAGCGTCGAGGCCTCCCGGCTGTTCTGGATGGAGGACCCGACCCCGGCCGAGAACCAGGAGTCCTTCCGGCTGATCCGGCAGCACACCACGACACCGATCGCGGTCGGCGAGGTGATGAACTCGATCTGGGACGTCCAGCACCTCATCACCGAGCAGCTCATCGACTACGTACGCACCACCGTCGTCCACGCGGGCGGCATCACGCACCTGCGCCGCATCTTCGACCTCGCCGCGCTCCACCAGGTACGGACCGGTTCCCACGGGGCGACCGACCTCTCACCGGTGAGCATGGCCGCCGCCGTGCACCTCGACATCGCCGTGCCGAACTTCGGCATCCAGGAGCACATGGGCCACCCCGACGAGACCGCCGAGGTGTTCCGCACGGGGGTGACGTTCGCCGACGGCATGCTGTACCCCTCCGACGAGCCCGGCCTCGGTGTCGAGTACGACGAGAAGGCGGCCGAACGCTTCCCCTACCAGCCGCGCTACCTCCCGGTCGCCCGCCGGCTCGACGGGTCGGTGCACGACTGGTGAGCGCCGACGACCAGTTGAGCCGCACGGCACTGCCCCGGCTCGCGCCCGGACTGCGGCCCGCCGTCGACCCGGCCGAACTGCGCACCCGTGTCGTCCACTTCGGCCTCGGCGCCTTCCACCGGGCCCACCAGGCCGTCTACACCGAGCAGGCCGCCGCCCGCTCCGGTGAGCCCTGGGGCATCACCGCGGTCGCGCCCCGCTCGGCCGGGACCGTGCGCGCCCTGCGGGACCAGGACTGTCTGTTCTCGCTCACCGAACGCCGTCCGGACGGACACCGCACCCGCGTCGTGGGCTCGGTCGTCGGCGCGCTGGCCATGGGGCCCGACGCCACGGCCGTCGACGCCCTGCTCGCCGATCCCGGGGTGACGGTCGTGACGCTGACCGTGACGGAGAAGGGCTATCACCGGTCGGCGTCGACCGGCGGCCTCGACCTCACGGCCGGGCCCGTCGCCGCCGACCTCGCGGCCGGTCCCGACGGACCGCTCACCACGGTCGTCGGGCGGCTCGCCGCCGGCCTCGCCGCCCGGATGCGGTCCGCGGCACCCCCGATCTCCGTCGTGTCCTGCGACAACATGGCGGGTAACGGCGCCGCCCTGGCCGGCGTCGTCCACGACTTCGTCCGCGCGTCCGCCTGGCCGGACCGCTCGGCGATCCTGGACCGGATGGCCGGGGCCGTAGCCTTCCCCGCGACCGTCGTGGACCGGATCGTGCCCGCCACCGGCGAGGCCGACCTGACGACGGCCGCCACCGCGCTCGGTGTACGGGACGCGCTCGCCGTGACGGGGGAGCCGTACCGCCAGTGGGTCCTTGAGGACTCCTTCGACGCCCCCCGGCCGCCCTGGGAGCTCGACGGCGCCCTGTTCGTCCCGGACGTGGCGCCCTACCAGCTCACCAAACTGCGGCTGCTGAACGGCTCCCACTCCGCCCTCGCCCACCTCGGCCTGGCCGCCGGACTCACCACGATCGCCGAGACCATGGCCACGGACTGGGGCGAGCGCCTCGTCCGGGCGCTGTGCGCGGAGGTGGCACCCACCCTCCCCGCGGGCGGCCCGGACCCCGTCGCGTACGCCGACGACCTCGTCGTACGTTTCCGCAATCCCGCCATGCACCATCTGCTGCGGCAGATCGGCTCCGACGGATCCTTGAAGATCACGGAGCGCTGGCTGCCCGCGCTGCGCGAACTGCGCGCCCGGGGTACATCTGTCGCGGGCGCCAGGGCGGCCCCAGTGCTCGAACTCGCCCTCGCCGGCTGGGCGCACGGCACCCGCGGAGCCGGCGCCTCCTCCGGTTCCAGCGCCCCTGCCCGCTCCGACGCTCCCTCCGATCCCGCCGCCGAGGCGCTCGCCGCCTGCTGGACGCCCGCGACCCGACCCGCCGGGACCGTACGCGCGCTGCTGCGCGTCCTGGGCGCCGCGGACCTGGCGGACGACGACGCCCTCACGTCGGCCGTCGCGGACCGGCTCCCCGCCCTGGCCGCCGGACGCGTCGAGATCTGACCCCTCCCGAAGCCCCCGTACCCCCGTACTTGTTCCCCGCCCCCGTCCCCCCGGTACTTGATCCCCGCCCCCGTCCCCAACAGCTTCCTCGGTTACGAACAACGGAGTTCACGATGAAGGACAGCGTCATAGCCGCTCAGCAGACGCCTTCCGCCCAGCGCAGCACCCGCGATCTGACCCGCGCCGCCGTCTCGGGCTGGCTCGGTACGGCCATGGAGTTCATGGACTTCCAGCTCTACTCGCTGGCCGCCGCGATCGTCTTCAACAAGATCTTCTTCCCGGACGTCAGCCCGGCCATCGGACTCATCGCCGCGATGGCCACCTACGGCGTCGGATACGTCGCCCGGCTCGCCGGAGCCGTCTACTTCGGGCGGATGGGCGACCGGCTCGGCCGCAAGAAGGTCCTGTACATCACCATCCTGCTGATGGGTGCCTCCACCACCCTCATCGGCGTCCTGCCCACGTACGCCACCATCGGCATCCTCGCGCCGATCCTGCTCGTCGTGCTGCGGCTGGCACAGGGCTTCGGCGCGGGCGCCGAGATCGCCGGGGCCACCGTGATGCTCGCCGAGTACGCGCCCGTCAAGCGGCGCGGCCTGATCTCCTCGCTGGTGTCGCTCGGCACGAACTCCGGGACGCTCGCCGCGTCGGGCCTGTGGGCCGTCCTGCTCGCCGTGCTCAGCGAGGACCAACTGCTCTCCTGGGGCTGGCGGTTGCCCTTCCTGCTGAGCTTCGGCCTGATGCTCTTCGCGGTCTGGGTGCGGCGCAGCCTCAAGGAGAGCCCCGTCTTCGAGGAGCGTCCCGATGTCGTCGACGGGGTGGCGCTGGCCCGCGACGAGGTCGAGTCCGTGATCGCCGCCGCCGACGAGCACCAGGGCAGTGTCCTCGCGGCGGGCATCCGGCAGCGCAAGGGCAAGGCGTTCTTCCTCGCCCTGGGCCTGCGCTTCGGCCAGGCGGGCAACTCCGGGCTGATGCAGACGTTCCTCGTCGGCTACATCGCCACCAATCTCGCGGTCGGCCGGTCCGTACCGACGGACGCGATCGTGTACGGCTCCCTGGCGGGCTTCGCCACCGTGCCGCTGATCGGCCTGCTGGGCGACCGCTTCGGCCGCCGCTCGGTCTACCTCGCCCTCTCCGCCCTCACCGTCGTCCTCGCCTTCCCGGTGATGCTCCTCATCACCTCCGGATCGACCCCGGGTGTGATGCTCGGCATGGTCCTCGGGCTGAACGTGGGAGTCCTCGGACTGTTCTCGCTCGAAAGCGTCACGATGGCCGAACTCTTCGGCTCCCGCACGCGGTTCACCCAGCTCGCGCTCTCCAAGGAGATCGGCGGCATCCTCGCCACCGCGATCGGCCCGGTCCTCGCGGCCACGCTCACCGCCGTCACCGACAGCTGGTGGCCCATCGCCGCCATGCTCGTCGTCTACTCGCTCATCACCTTCGTCAGCGCGTACCTCGCCCCCGAGACACGCGGACGCGACCTGGTCCGGCTGGAGGACGCCGTATGAAGACGATCACCCCCCACATGAGGGCGGTCGTGGTGCACGGCCCCGGCGACGTACGCGTCGACGAGCGGGCCCGGCCCGCGCCCGGCGCGGGCGAGGTGCTGCTGGCCGTGGAGTGGGGCGGCATCTGCGGATCCGACATCGCGTACTGGAAGAAGGGGGCGTCCGGCACCGCCTCGCTCGCCCATCCGCTGGTGCTAGGGCACGAGTTCGCGGGCCGGATCGCCGCGCTCGGCGACAGCGTCACCGGCCTCGACGTGGGACAGGCGGTCACCGTCCACCCCGCCAGCCTCGTCGGCGACGGCGTCCTGCCCCAGCGGCTCGCCGGCCGGACGAACCTCTACCCGCGCGTCCGCTACTTCGGCTCGGCGGCCTTCGACCCGCACACCGACGGCGGGTTCAGCGAGTACCGGACGGTCGACGCGGCCCAGATCCGGCCGCTGCCGGCCGGCGTGAGCACCGAACAGGGCGCGCTCGCCGAGCCGTTGGCCGTCGCGCTGCACGCCGTCGGCCGGGTGTCCGAGCTGCGCGGCCGTACGGTCCTCGTCAACGGCTGCGGACCGATCGGCTCGCTCGTCGTCGCCGCGGCCCGGTACCGCGGAGCGGGCCGCGTGATCGCCGCGGACCTGTCGCCGTCCTCGCTGGCCGTCGCCCGCGCCATGGGCGCCGACGAGACCCGCGACCTCTCCGCGGGCGAGAAGCTGCCCGAGGACGTGGACGTGGTCTTCGAGGCGTCCGGCGCCCCGGCCGCGCTCGGCCCCGTACTGCGGGCCACCGCCCGCGGCGGCACCCTCGTCCAGGTCGGCAACCTGCCCGGTACGGCCGTGGCGGCGGCCCTCGGCGACCTGGTGACCCGGGAGATCACCTGGATCGGCTCGTACCGTTTCGTCGAGGAGATCGACGACGCGCTGCGGGCACTCGGGGACGGTCTGGACGTGACCCCGCTGATCACCCACCGCTTCCCGCTGGAACGGGCCGAGGAGGCGCTCGCCGTCGCCGCGGATCCGGGCAGCGGAAGCAGCAAGGTCATGCTGCGGCTGTGCGCCGCCTGAACCGTTGACCCACGGTCGCCGGCCGCCGCAGCCGACCCATTTCAGCCCCTGCCTCGCAGCCTCACTTCCGCCCCTCACGGCTGCCCCAGTCAGGTCCGCCGTCCGCCATCCGCCTGGAGAAGCCCGTGTCCCTGCCGCCCCCTCCCCGCGCCGCCGACGGTCATGAGCGGGCGGCCGACGTCGTGTGCGTCGGCGAGACGATGGCCGTGCTCGGCCCGCCGGACGCCGGACCCCTCGCCGAGCAGTCCCTGCTGAGCTTGGCCGTCGGCGGTGCCGAGTCCAACGTCGCCTGCGGACTCGCCGGACTCGGGCGCCGGGCCGCCTGGCTGAGCCGGGTGGGCGACGACCCCTTCGGCCACCGCATCCTGGCCGAACTGACCGCGCGCGGCGTGGACGTGAGCGCGGTGGAGACCGATCCGGAGCGCCCGACCGGCGTGTACTTCAAGGACCCGGCCCCTGATCCGGAATCCGGCCCCGGCCACACCCGTACGTACTACTACCGTGGCGGTTCCGCGGCGTCCGCGATGGGACCCGACCTGGCCCGGCACCCGGCGCTCCGCCGGGCCCGGATCCTCCATCTGTCAGGGGTCGCCGCGGCCCTCTCCGACAGCTGCGCGCTGCTGCTGGAGGCGCTGCTCGTCGGACGGCACGACCGTGCCACGCCGGGTCCGCTCGTCTCCTTCGACGTGAACCACCGCCCCGCCCTCTGGCGCCGGGGAGGCCACGACACCACGGAGGCCGCGCGGAGCCTGCTGGCGCTCGCCCGCGCCGCGGACATCGTGTTCGTCGGCCGGGACGAGGCCGAGGAGCTGTGGGGCACCGCCCGCCCGGACGACATCGCGGAACTGCTCGCGCCCGGACCCGCCGTGGTCGTCAAGGACGCCGAGCACGGAGCGACCTCGTACGCCGGTGGTGTACGGACGTTCGTGCCCTCGCTGCCCACCAAGGTGGTCGAACCGGTCGGCGCGGGCGACGCGTTCGCGGCCGGCTATCTGACGGGAGTGCTGGAGGACCGCGACGAACGCTCCCGGCTGCGCCTCGGCCATCTGGCGGCCACCGCCGCGCTGCGGACCAGGGACGACGTCCCCGGCATGCCGCCGCGTACGGAGACCGACCGCTGCCTCGCCCTGGACGAGGACGCGTGGGCCGCCACGGCACGCCGCTGAGAAAACGGGCGCGCGGTGCGGGAACAGAACGGCAATCGAGCCAACGAGTGGCCGAACACCGTGCGTTGAGGGCCGGTGGCGCACATGGGCCGAGGGGTGAGGAATAACGTGGGCGCCCACGACCGGCGTTCGGCGGTTCCGTGATCCTCACACCACCCACGCATACGCACGCACAGGAGCGTCCATGACTGACGAGGCAGAGAACCCCGAGCCGGAGACGCTCGCCAGGATCGACACCTCCGTGCCGCAGTCGGCCCGGATCTGGAACTACTGGCTGGGCGGGAAGGACAACTACGAGGTCGACCGGGTGGCCGGTGACGCGTTCCGTGCCGTCTTCCCCGGAATCGAGACCGGAGCGCGTGCCGCCCGGTACTTCCTCGCCCGCGCCGTCCGCCATCTGGCCGCCGAGGAGGGCGTGCGGCAGTTCCTGGACATCGGCACCGGGCTGCCCAACGTGGACAACACCCACCAGATCGCCCAGCGGGTGGCGCCCGAGAGCCGGATCGTCTACGTCGACAACGACAAGCTGGTGCTGGCGCACGCCCGCGCGCTGCTCACCAGCACACCGGAAGGCGTCACCAACTACGTCGACGCCGATCTGCGCGATCCGGGCACGATCGTGCGGGAAGCCGCCAAGACGCTCGACTTCGACCGGCCGGTCGCGCTGATGCTGATGGGCATCCTGGGCCACATCGAGGACTACGACGAGGCACGGTCGATCGTGCGGCAACTGGTCGACGCGCTGCCGTCCGGCAGCTACCTCGTGCAGTACGACAGCACCGACACCAGCAAGGCGTACGTCGAGGCCATCCAGCAGTACAACGAGGGCGGCTCGATCCCGTACATCCTGCGCAGCCCCGAGCAGATCGAGGGCTTCTTCGACGGACTTGAGCTGCTCGAACCGGGTGTGGCGTCGTGCTCGCGCTGGCGCCCCGACACCGAGGCCCTGGGCCTGCCCGCCGAGGTGCACCAGTACGGCGGCGTCGGCCTCAAGCGCTGAGCGGGGCCCGGGGGGCGCGGGGCGGCCCCCGCCCGCGGCGCCCGCGGACCCGCGGGCACCCGTGAGCGTGGGGGTTGCGGGGGGGTTTAAAAAAAAAAAAGACCCACAGAAAAA
>NZ_JBHWZP010000320.1:0-10420 GCF_042728395.1 Streptomyces sp. NPDC060205 | reverse complement strand
CCGGACGGGCTGAGATGTCGCCGGACCGGCGGATATCTTCAGCCCGTCCGGCGTTTGAGGACGAGCGCGCAGCGCGATCAGGGGGGCGAGGGGGCGCAGCCCCCATGCGGGACGGGAATGGGTAGGGGCGGCGGGGGCGATATACCTGCTATGACCGACTACCGCATCGAACACGACTCCATGGGCGAGGTCCACGTCCCCGCGGACGCGAAGTGGCGGGCCCAGACCCAGCGCGCCGTCGAGAACTTCCCGATCTCCGGGCAGCATCTGGAGCGCGCGCACATCGAGGCCCTGGCCAGGATCAAGGCGGCCGCGGCCAAGGTGAACGCGGGCCTCGGGGTGCTGGACAAGGACGTCGCGGAGGCGATCCAGGAGGCGGCGGCCGAGGTCGCGGACGGGAAGTGGGACGCGCACTTCCCCGTGGACGTCTTCCAGACGGGTTCGGGGACCTCGTCCAACATGAACACGAACGAGGTCCTCGCCACGCTGGCGACGGAACGGCTCGGCAGGGACGTACACCCGAACGACCATGTGAACGCCTCGCAGTCCAGCAACGACGTCTTCCCCTCCTCCCTGCACATCGCCGCGACCGCCGCCGTCACCCGCGATCTCGTCCCGGCGCTCGAACACCTCGCCGCGTCGCTGAGCCGCAAGTCCGAGGAGTTCGCCGATGTGGTGAAGTCCGGGCGGACCCATCTCATGGACGCCACGCCGGTGACGCTGGGCCAGGAGTTCGGCGGGTACGCGGCGCAGGTGCGGTACGGGATCGAGCGGCTGGAGGCCTCCCTGCCCCGGCTCGCCGAGCTGCCGCTCGGGGGGACGGCCGTCGGGACCGGGATCAACACGCCGCCCGGGTTCTCCGGCGCCGTGATCGCCGAGGTCGCGCGCACCACCGGGCTGCCGCTCACCGAGGCCCGCGACCACTTCGAGGCGCAGGGCGCGCGGGACGGGGTCGTCGAGACCAGCGGCCAGCTGCGGACCATCGCCGTGGGGCTCACGAAGATCGCGAACGATCTGCGGTGGATGGCGTCCGGGCCGCGGACGGGTCTCGCGGAGATCAACCTGCCCGATCTGCAGCCCGGTTCGTCGATCATGCCCGGCAAGGTGAATCCGGTGATTCCCGAGGCCGTGCTGATGGTGGCCGCGCAGGTGGTCGGCAACGACGCCACGATCGGCGTCGCGGGCGCCTCCGGCAACTTCGAGCTGAACGTCATGCTGCCGGTCATCGCGAAGAACGTCCTGGAGTCCGTGCGGCTGCTCGCGAACGTCTCCCGGCTGCTCGCCGACCGGACCGTGGACGGCATCACGGCCAACCGCGAGCGGGCCCGCGAGTACGCCGAGTCGTCGCCGTCGGTCGTGACACCGCTGAACAAGTACATCGGGTACGAGGAGGCCGCCAAGGTCGCCAAGAAGGCGCTCGCCGAGCGGAGGACCATCCGCGAGGTCGTCCTGGATTCGGGGTACGTGGAGCGCGGCGACCTCACCCGGGAGCAGCTGGACGAGGCTCTGGATGTCCTGCGGATGACAAGGCCGTAACGTCGTCCGGCGAGCGGACGAACCATGGCGCTTACCGCAGCGTCGTATGCCTTGGGCACCTAATATCTGTTCATGGCAGAGGGTGGAGCGGTGACACACGTGGAAGCGGGCGGTTCGGCGGCGTACTGGAACCCCGGGAGTCAGATCCTGTGGCGGTACCGGGAGAACGCCGGCGACCGCATCCACATCGCGCGTCCCGTGACCGTCGTGCGGGACGACGGCGATCTGCTCGCCGTGTGGCTGGCGCCGGGGACGGAGTGCGTGAAGCCCGTCCTCACGGACGGCACGCCGGTGCACGCGGAGCCGCTGGAGACCCGGTACACCAAGCCGCGGACCGTGCAGCGCGACCGCTGGTTCGGCACGGGCGTGCTGAAGCTGGCGCGGCCCGGCGAGCCCTGGTCGGTGTGGCTGTTCTGGGAGCCGGGCTGGCAGTTCAAGAACTGGTACGTCAACTTGGAGGAACCGCTGGCCAGATGGGCCGGCGGTGTCGACTCCGAGGACCACTTCCTGGACATCTCGGTACACCCGGACCGCACTTGGGGCTGGCGCGACGAGGACGAGTTCGCGCAGGCCCAGCGGGACGGCCTGATGGACGAACGGCTGGCCGCGCGCGTCGGCGAGGCAGGACGCGCCGCGGTGGAGGTGATCCGCCGCTGGGGCCCGCCGTTCTGCGACGGCTGGCAGCACTGGCGGCCCGATCCCGCCTGGTCCGTACCGTCCCTGCCCGACGACTGGGATCGCACGCCCGCGCACGTGTCCACGTGAGACCCTTGATACGCCCCCGTGGTAGAACCGTAGGATCGTCCTCCGCAACGCACGGAACGAACAGTCAGGGTCGGTGCGCGACACCGCCGTTGAGGAGTGGTGGTCGGGTGGCGTGCGGACGCGCCACGGCAACTCCCGCACAGGGCGCTGGGCTTGACCGAACGTCACCGAGGGGCGGCAGGACGTGAGCGTGGGGTACGAGGGTCACAGCGGTACGACCCGGCGCCGGCGAATCAGGCTGTTCCCGCCGGTGTCCGAAGGTCATTCTTCTGAGAGGCTGTCTGATCACGCGGGGATTCCGTTCCTGGGGCACGCATTCCGGGTATCGGGCTCTCTGCGGGACGAACTGCACGCACGGCGCGCAGCACCGGACGGATGGATTCGACACGCGTGACGGAGCACCCCACCTCCCATGAGCGCCGACAGCCCAGCGCTGCCAGGCCCACGGCCCCCGCGGACCCTCGCGGGGCGCTTCTGCGTACCCCGGAGCCGCCCGCACAGGGCTCACCCGGTTTACCGGCGCAGGGACGGCCTGACGACACCCCCGGTTCGCCGGGGGCCGTCGGCATGCCCGTTCCCGACGGCCAGAAACCGGTCGGCGCACCCGTGACCGCGGACGCACAGGCCGCCGCCCCGGGCGCGCCCGCCGGTTCCGGGCCCGAGCACTCACAGCCGTCGGCCACCGAACCGGCCGGCGAGCCCGATCCGCACCGGCCGCGGCCCGAGTCCCTGGGCGGCACATCCGGCGCGGAGGCCGCCGTCCAGCTGGGCGGCAAGGACCGTCGTACGGGACAGAGCCCGGCGCCCGGCGCGCCCATGCCCATGCGCCGGGACGGCGACCGGCTGCGCTTCGTGGGCGCCGCCACCCGGCGGATCGCCCGCGGCATCGACCTCGACGAGATCGTGATGGGGCTGTGCCGGGCCACCGTGCCGACCTTCTCGGACGCGATCCTCGTCTATCTGCGCGACCCGCTGCCGGTGGGCGACGAGCGGCCCACCGGGCCCGTCGTGCTGCGGCTGCGGCGCACGGACCGCATCCCCGAGGACCGGGACACCGAGGGCTTCCTGCTGCCCGCGCTGCAGCCCGAGCCGGACGTCGGCATCACCGCCGAGCTGTGCACCGTACGGCCCGGTGGCGCCCTGAACGAGGTGCTGCGCGGGGTGCGGCCCGTCTTCGCGGACGCGCCCGCCGCCCGGGCCGCGCTGCCCGAGCTGATCGGCGACGACCTGAGCGTGCCCGGCGGCCAGCGTGCGATCCTCGCGCCGCTGCGCGGCCGGCGGCGCGTGATCGGTGCCGCGCTGTTCCTGCGCCGCCCCGACCGGCCGGCCTTCGAGACCGACGACCTGCTGGTCGCGGCGCAGCTCGCCACGCACAGCGCGCTCGGCATCGACAAGGCTGTGCTGTACGGGCGCGAGGCGTACATCGCCGACGAACTGCAGCGCACGATGCTGCCGGAGACCCTGCCCCGGCCGACCGGTGTGCGCCTGGCGTCCCGCTACCTGCCGGCCGCCGAGACCGCGCGGGTCGGCGGGGACTGGTACGACGCGATCCCGCTGCCCGGCAGCCGGGTCGCCCTCGTCGTGGGGGACGTCATGGGCCACTCCATGACCTCCGCGGCGATCATGGGCCAGCTGCGCACGACCGCGCAGACCCTCGCCGGGCTCGACCTGCCGCCGCAGGAGGTCCTGCACCACCTGGACGAGCAGGCCCAGCGCCTGGGCACCGACCGCATGGCGACCTGCCTGTACGCGGTGTACGACCCGGTCGCGCACCGCATCACCATCGCCAACGCCGGCCATCCCCCGCCCGTACTGCTGCATCTGGGCGGGCGGGCCGAGGTGCTGCGCGTACCGCCGGGTGCTCCCATCGGCGTAGGGGGCGTGGACTTCGAGGCGGTCGAGCTGGACGCGCCCGCGGGCGCCACGCTGCTGCTGTACACCGACGGGCTGGTCGAGTCGCGGCTGCGTGACGTGTGGACCGGGATAGAGCAGCTGCGCGAGCGGATCGCCGCGACCGCCCAGCTGACCGGACCGGACCATCCGCCGCCCCTGGAAGCGCTGTGCGACGAGGTGCTCGACATGCTCGGCCCGGGTGACCGGGACGACGACATCGCGCTGCTCGCCGCCCGCTTCGACGGGATCGCGCCGAGCGATGTCGCGCTGTGGCATCTGGACCCGGAGGACGCGGCGCCCGGCCGGGCCCGCCGGCTGGCCCGCAAGGCGCTGTCCCGCTGGGACCTGGAGGAGCTCACGGACTCCGTGGAGCTGCTCGTCAGCGAGGTCGTCACCAACGCCGTACGGTACGCGTCGCGGCCCGTGACGCTGCGGCTGCTGCGGACCGACGTGCTGCGCTGCGAGGTCGGCGACGACGTCCCGCAGCTGCCCCGGCTGCGGCAGGCGCGCGCCACGGACGAGGGCGGACGCGGTCTCTACCTGGTGAACAAGCTGGCCAGGCGGTGGGGCGCGACCCGGCTCAGTGCGGGAAAGGTCGTCTGGTTCGAGTTGAACCACAGCTGAGGGGTACCCGCGCGGGATGCCCCTGGCAGTGGCTTCGGCGACCCCGGACGCGGGTTGGAATCGAACCGGAATCAGACCCCGTCCAAATGTTGCCGACATCCCGTCGGCGGAGTTGACTGCTGGGTGAGCGAAGCGACCAATCGACTCTTCTCGAACGGGAGGACGCTCGTGACGCAGGCACCCGACCAGGCTCCGTACACCACGAACAACGTCGGGATTCCGGTGGAGAGCGACGAACACTCGCTCACCGTCGGCCCCGACGGCCCGATCCTGCTCCAGGACCATTACCTCATCGAGAAGATGGCCCAGTTCAACCGGGAGCGGGTACCGGAGCGGGTGGTGCACGCCAAGGGCAGTGGCGCGTACGGCTTCTTCGAAGTCACCAATGACGTCAGCCAGTTCACCCGGGCCGATCTCTTCCAGCCCGGGAAACGCACGGACATGCTGGCGCGCTTCTCCACCGTCGCGGGTGAGCAGGGCTCCCCCGACACCTGGCGCGACCCGCGCGGTTTCGCGCTGAAGTTCTACACCGAGCACGGCAACTACGACATGGTCGGCAACAACACGCCGGTCTTCTTCGTGCGGGACACGATCAAGTTCCAGGACTTCATCCGCTCGCAGAAGCGCCACCCGGTGACCGGGCTGCGCAGCAACGACATGCAGTGGGACTTCTGGACGCTCTCACCCGAGTCCGCGCACCAGGTGACCTGGCTGATGGGCGACCGGGGCGTCCCGAGGACGTACCGCCACATGAACGGCTACTCGTCCCACACCTACATGTGGATCAACGGCGGCGGCGAGCGGTTCTGGGTGAAGTACCACTTCAAGACCGACCAGGGCATCGAGTTCCTCACGCAGGCCGAGGCCGACGAGCTGGCCGGTTCGGACGCGGACAAGCACCGCCGCGACCTGTACGAGTCGATCGAGGCCGGGAACGCGCCGAGCTGGACCCTCAAGGTGCAGATCATGCCGTTCGAGGACGCGGCGGACTACCGCTTCAACCCCTTCGACCTGACGAAGGTGTGGCCGCACGGCGACTACCCGCTGATCGACGTCGGCCGGATGGTCCTCGACAAGAACCCCGAGGACTACTTCGTCCACATCGAGCAGGCTGCCTTCGAGCCGTCCAACCTGGTGCCGGGCATCGGGCCCTCGCCGGACAAGATGCTGCTCGGCCGGCTCTTCTCGTACCCGGACACCCACCGGTACCGGATCGGCCCGAACTACGCGCAGCTGCCGCCCAACCGGCCGCACTCGGCGGTGAACTCGTACGCCAAGGACGGGCCGATGCGGTACGTGCCGTCGAACGCGGCGCGGCCGTACGCGCCCAACTCGTACGGCGGGCCCGCGGCCGACTTCGGGCGGTTCGGTGAGCCGGCGAGCTGGCAGACCGCGGGGGAGCTGGTGCGGGAGGCCACGAAGCGGCATCGCGAGGACGACGACTTCGGGCAGGCCGGGACGATGGTTCGGCAGGTCCTTGATGACGCTCAGCGTGAGCGGCTCGTGGCCAACGTCAGTGGGCATCTGTTGGCCGATGTTTCGCAGCCTGTGCTTGAACGGGCGTTCCAGTACTGGCGGAACGTCGACAAGGGGATCGGCGACCGGATCGCCCAGGCGGTCAGGGGGGCGTGAACGCCGGCGGGGAGCTGCGGGTCCGCTGTGGCCGGCCGCGCAGTTCCCCGCGCCCCTGATGGGGCGCAGCCCCTCGTAGGGGCGCGGCGCGGGGAACTGCGCGGCCCGCCCCCACCGGGCCGCACCGCAGGTCAGTCGTCCGACTGAGGGTCGTCCGGGTCCGGGGGTAGTTCGATACCTCCCGGGGACGACGGAGCGCTCGTCGTGGGCGTCGGGTCCTCTTCCGTGGGGGTCTCCTCGGGAGTGGACTCCGGCGGGGACGTGCTCGTCGGCGGTTTCGTCGTCGGATCCTCCGTGGAGGGCTCCGCGGACGGCGTCGTCGGCGTGGAGCTGACCGTCGGCGTCGGGGTCGGCTTGACCGCCGCACCCTGCTTCGTGTCCAGGTCGAACCTGGTCACCTCACCCATCGCGTCGAAGGTGTACGCCGCCCAGATCTGCGCGGGATAGCCACCGCCGTTGACGCGGCCCTTGCCCGGCAGCAGACCGGTGGCACCCTGCATCGTCACCTGCGCGTGGGACTTCGCGTCCTCGCCGAACATCCCGACCGAGGTGACCAGGTCGGGGGTGTAACCGGTGAACCAGGCCGACCTGTTGAAGTCGGACGTACCGGTCTTGCCCGCGACCTGCTGCCCGTTCCGCGACGGGTTGTCCCGCACGGAGGTGCGGGCCGTACCGTCGTCGACCACGCCCGTCAGCACCGAGGTGACGGTGTCGGCGGCCTCGGGGCTGATGACCTGGTCGCCGATCGGGTCGGGGAACTTGACCGCGCGGTCCTTGTGCTCGACCTTCTTGATGACGGCCGGGGTGACCTTCTTGCCGTGGTTGTCGAGGGTCGCGTAGACGCCGGCCATCTCCAGCGGGCTCGCGCCCATCGTGCCGAGGGTCTGGGCGGGCACCGACTTGACGCCCTCGACGTCCATGCCCAGCTCGCCCGCGGTCTTCATGACCTGGTCCATGCCGACGTCGACGCCCATCTGCGCGAAGACGGAGTTGATGGACTTGTTCATCGCGGTCTGGACGTCGACGTCGCCGTAGTCGACGTCGTCCTCGTTCGGCGGGGAGAAACCGACCTTCGTCCCGTCGTCGACGACGGGACGCTTGCTCGTGCCGTCGTAGATCGTGTTCGCCGTGATCGGGTCGTCGTCCTGGGTCGTGGCGTCCTGGTCGACGGCCGCGGCCAGGATGACGGGCTTGAAGGTGGAGGCGGGCTGGTAGTCGCGGCGCGTCGCGTTGTTCGTGAAGTGCTTCACGTAGTCCACGCCGCCGTACATCGCGAGGACCCGGCCCGTCTTCGGGTCGACGGAGGCGGCGCCGGCCTGGATGTCGGCGTCGACGTCCCGCTTCTTCCCGTCGAGCTTGCTGGTCAGCTTGGCCTTGACGGCCTTCTCCAGCTGGGCCTGCTTCTTCTTGTCGATGTTCAGCGTGATGGTCCAGCCGCCCGCCTTGACCATCCTCGCGGCCTCGTCCGGGTCGGAGGCCGTGCCGTCCTCGACGAGCTGCTTCTCCAGCGTCGAGTTGGCGGCCTCCACCAGGTAGCCGGCCTGGCCCTCCAGGCCGGGTGCGCCCTTGGGGTCCTTCGGCACGGGGAACGTCATGTCTGCGCGCTTGGCGGAGTCCAGCCAGCCCTCCTCGACCATGTTGTCGAGGACGTAGTTCCAGCGGTTCTTGACGAGCTTCTTGCTGGTGTCGCTCGCCACCGCCCAGTCGTACTGGCTGGGGGCCTGGAGCAGCGCGGCGAGATACGCGCTCTGGGGGACGCTGAGCTTGTCCGCGTCCACCTGGTAGTACGCCTGCGCGGCGGCCTGGATGCCCCAGGCGTTACGGCCGTAGTAGCTGGTGTTGATGTACCCCGCGAGGATGGCGTCCTTGGACTGCTGGCGGTCCACCTTCAGCGAGATGACCAGTTCCTTCAGCTTGCGCGTGACGGTCTGGTCCTGCGTGAGGTAGTAGTTCTTGACGTACTGCTGGGTGATCGTCGAGCCACCCTGCTTGCCCTTGCCGGACAGGGTGTTGAGCAGACCGCGGGCGGTGCCCTTCAGGTCGACGCCCGAGTCCTTGTAGAAGGACTTGTTCTCGGCGGCGACGAAGGTCATCCGGACGCCCTTGGAGACCTGGTTCAGGTCGACCAGCTCGCGGTTGACCTCCCCGTCGCGGGCGAGCGTGTCGCCGTTGGCGTACTTGTAGATGTTGCTCTGCTGGACCGCCGCCGCGTTCCCCTTGGGGACGTCGATCATCAGATAGAGCCCCACGAAGGCGGCCATCCCGAGCAGACAGAGACCGAAGAACGTGCCGAGGATCTTCTTCCAGGTGAAGAACCGGCGTATACCGCTCTTGCCGGTCTTGCCCTCCGCCCTGGACGAGCGTTTCGGCGCGCCGCGGTGTCCACCGCGCTGCCGCGCTCGTCTCTCATCCGCTCGTCCCATGGGTACGTCCGCTCCGCTTCCGTCTCTCGTGTCTCACAGGTTCATCGCTCGGGCCAGCTCAGCAAACTAACACCGCAGCTGCGGACAAACGCCTGTCGATCCGGCCTTTTACGGACGTGAGAATCAGCACCCACCCCACTGGAACCGACGATTCACGGGAGTGGAAGGTTGCTGTGGCGGGTAAAGTGATATCACTTAGATAGGTCGCGCCGGACGTCCGCACAAGGGGCGACGGCACCCAGAAGCACCGAGAAACGGGGGAACACTCATGTCCGCACACGACTCTCCGGACCACACCCAGGACACCACCGACCTGCCCGAGATGCCCGCTCCGCGCGTCCGGGAAGTATCCGCGCACAGCATCGGCGGCGGGCTCGCGCTGCTGCTCGGCCTCGTCGGACTGCTGCTGGGCGCCGCGCTGGTCGTCTCCGCCACCGCGGTGGACGCCGCCGGCGGCAAGGCCGTGCTCATCGTGGCCGGCATCCTGATCGGCCTCGCGGCCTTCATCGCCATGTGCGGTCTGAACATGGTGGCGCCCGGCGAGGCCCGCGTCGTCCAGCTCTTCGGGCGCTACCGCGGCACGATCCGCGAGGACGGGCTGCGCTGGGTCAACCCGCTCACGTCCCGTACGAAGATCTCGACGCGGGTACGCAATCACGAGACGGCCGTCCTCAAGGTGAACGACGCCTACGGCAACCCGATCGAGCTGGCCGCCGTCGTGGTGTGGCGGGTCGAGGACACCGCGCAGGCCAGCTTCGAGGTGGACGACTTCCTGGAGTTCGTCGCCACCCAGACCGAGGCGGCCGTGCGGCACATCGCGATCGAGTACCCGTACGACGCCCACGACGAGGAGGGCCTGTCACTGCGGGGCAACGCGGAGGAGATCACCGAGAAGCTCGCGGTCGAACTGCGGGCGCGGGTCGACGCGGCGGGCGTGCAGATCATCGAGTCCCGCTTCACGCATCTCGCGTACGCGCCCGAGATCGCCTCGGCGATGCTCCAGCGGCAGCAGGCGGGGGCGGTCGTCGCCGCGCGGCGCCAGATCGTGGACGGGGCGGTCGGCATGGTGGAGGCCGCGCTCGCGCGGATCTCCGAGCGGGACATCGTGGAGCTGGACTCCGAGCGGAAGGCGGCGATGGTGTCCAATCTGATGGTGGTGCTGTGCGGGGACCGGGCGCCGCAGCCCGTCCTGAACACGGGGTCCCTCTACCAGTGAGTTCCTCTCCGGAGGGGGCCCCTCCGACTCCCCCCGAGCCCCCTCGGCGGCGGGCGCAGCAGCAGCGCAAGCAGGTGCTGTTGCGGCTGGATCCGCTGGTGTACGAGGCGTTGGCGCGGTGGGCCGGGGACGAGTTGCGCTCGGCCAACGCGCAGATCGAGTTCCTGCTGCGCCGGGCCCTGGGCGAGGCGGGCCGCCTCCCCGGCGGAGCCGGCCCCCTCCCCCGCCGGGGCCGCCCTCCCCTCTCCGAGGAGGGGGAGGAGTAGGCGGGACCGTTGTCGGGTGCGGGTCCGTTGGGGCTGGCCGCGCAGTTCCCCGCGCCCCTGAAAGC
>NZ_JBHWZP010000319.1:0-10433 GCF_042728395.1 Streptomyces sp. NPDC060205 | reverse complement strand
GGCCCGGTCCCGGGCCCGGTGCCGATCCCGAGGTGTGCGGGACGAACACCACCGGAAGGCTCTCCTTGAGCGCGTTGTAGATGCGGCACCGCTTCTTGTACTCGGCCACGAGCTCCGCGGCCGTCACGTGGTCGACGCCGTCGATGAAGCACTCCATGACGAGCGTGCCCAGATAGTCGCCCTCGATCCGGCGCTCGATACGGGCGAAGATCTCGACCTGGCGCTCCGGCTGCCCGCCTTCGACGAAGTCGTGCCGGAACGCGTTGAGCGCACAGGAGACCAGGGACGCGACGAGCAGGTCGAGCGAGCCGGCCTCCTCGCCCGGGCCGCCGCTGCGTACCGATCCGTCCGAGGTGATCTCGAAGCCGGGTCCGGTGATCGCGTAACGGCCGCGGACGTCGGTGGTCCGCCCGTGCAGGTTGCTGACCACGGTCATTCTGTCGCTCACCCCGTGAAGTCTAGGCACGAGGTGCGTGGCGGGCCGGGGGGTCCGGAATCTGGACACCGCCCGTGGTGGCCACCCGCAGCTGGTCGGCCAGCAGGGAGACGACCCGGGTCAGGGAACGGTTGTCCTCCTGGAGGACGGCGATCCGGTGCTCCAGCTCCGAGATCCTGACGAGCAGTTCGCGCCGGCCCGTACCGCGCTCCTGCCGGCCGACCGGAGCCGCGCGGGGCTCCCACCCGTCTGCGTGACCGTCGCCGGAGGCGGCAGCCGGGGCAGGGGCTGAGTCGTAGTCGTAACTGCCGTCGTCGTAGCGGGTCAGCCACTTGCGCAAGGACTGCGGGCCGACCTCGAACTCCTCGGCCACCTCCCGCACGATCGAGCGGTTCTCGGGCTCCGCGAGACGCCGCTGCCGTACGCGCTCGACGGCCCGCTGCCGGACCTCGTCGCCGTACTTCTTGTCGAACACCATGCCGGTTTCCCCGTTCAGGAGACTGCAACACTGTCGTCACGATACTTAGCGCACGCCCGTGTAAACATATCGGTTACGGGGCGGCTATATCCAGAAGTCGCCCAGCCGTATCGCAAGTTGGCTTTGATGCAAGAAGTTCTATGTATCGCTGCCGCACCTTCGCCTGAGGCAAGTGCACCTACGTAGCGCCGACCGGTCATCGACGACAGCGCAGCCGCTACCGCTCGCCCCTGAGCCGATCGAGAGGAAACAACAAGTCGTGTTCAGTTCACGTCCGCGGCACTGGCTTACCGCAGTGGGGGCCACGCTGGCGCTTCTCGCAACCGCCGCCTGCTCGGGCAGCGGCAGCGGCGGGCAGAGCGAGGCAGCAGCCAACGTGGCCAAGAAGGACCGCTACGGAGGCACCCTCAACATAGGCCTCAGCGCCGACCCCGGCGGGGTCGACGCAGCCGTCGTCAACCAGGTCTGGCGCACGGTCGCCCGCTCCCTCGCCGACTCGCTCGTCTTCTACAACCCCCGGACCAAGAAGGTCGAACCGTGGCTCGCCACGAGCTGGACGGTCAGCAAGGACGCGCGGACCTATTCGTTCGAGCTGCGTGACGACGTGACCTTCCACGACGGCACCGCACTCACCGCGAAGGTGGTCAAGGCCAACCTGGAGAGTCTGAACCGGCCCGGCATCCACTCCAGCGCCAAGACCATCGTGCAGGGCATCAGCAGGATCACCACGCCCTCCGCGCGCAAGGTGACCGTCGAGTTCGCGGAGCCGAACGCCGCCTTCCTCACCTCCCTGTCCCGTGCGTACGTCGGCATCGTCTCGCAGAAGACGGCCGAACTCCCGGTCGAGAAGCGGCAGAAGTGGCTGGACGGATCAGGGCCCTTCTACCTGGAGGAGTACACCCCGAACCAGCGCATCGTGCTGAAGAA
Organism: Streptomyces sp. NPDC060205; assembly: GCF_042728395.1. Classification (NCBI taxonomy): domain Bacteria; kingdom Bacillati; phylum Actinomycetota; class Actinomycetes; order Kitasatosporales; family Streptomycetaceae; genus Streptomyces; species Streptomyces sp. NPDC060205. Next base: position 8,592 of record NZ_JBHWZP010000319.1, on the reverse strand, counting down.
GCGCAAGGACTACGACTGGGCGCCGAAGTACTTCGAGCACAGCGGGTCCGCCTATCTCGACGAGGTCGTCTACAAGATCATCCCTGAGGACTCGGTCCGCAACGGAGCGGTCATCGGTGACGACGAGCTGCAGTTCATCTACTGGGTGAACGCCAAGTACGTCTCCCAGCTGGAGGGTTCCGGGCTGACGATCTCCAAGACGCTCAACCCCGCGACCGGGCTCGAACTGCCGCTGAACACCTCCTCCAAGATCCTCAAGGACGTACGGGTGCGGCAGGCACTCCAGATCGGCGTCGACCGCGAGCAGTTCGTCAAGATCGCCTCGGGTGGCGTGGACCAGCCCGCGACCGGGCCGCTGAGCAAGGACAATCCCTTCTACTCCGACCAGAGCGCCCTGCTGAAGTACGACGCGAAGAAGGCGAAGTCACTGCTGGAGCAGGCAGGCTGGACCAAGGTGGGCTCCGACGGCATCCGCCGCAACGCCGACGGCGAACGGCTGTCGCTGCGCGCCCCGCGCGACGACGCGAGCCTCCAGGTTCTGCAGGACCAGTGGAAGAAGTTCGGCATCGAACTTGTCCTCGACCCGCCGCTGGCCGCCGAGGCGAACGAGGCACTGCTCAGCGGCAAGTACGACGTCGCCTACTGGTACGCCTCCTCGCCCGACCCCGACGTCCTGCGCGCCAACTACGGCACGACGGACGGCTCCGACCGGAGCTTCATCGCGGACGGCGACCAGACGGGCAAGGAACTCGACAAGCTCCTCCAGGAGCAGAACCAGACCATCGACAAGGACAAGCGTCAGAAACTGGTCGACCACGCGGCCCGCATCCTCGTCGAGCAGGCCTACGAGGTGCCGGTGTCCAACGACGTCGACATCTGGGCCCACTCGCCCCGGCTGCACGACATCACGCCGGTCGGGCTCGACCAGTACCTGATCAATGCCTGGCTGGCGAAGAAGTAGAGCGATGGCACGATACGGTCTTCGGCTCCTGTACGGCGTGATCGTGGTCTGGGGCGCGTTCACCGGGGCGTTCTTCCTGCTGTACGTCGTACCCGGTGACGCGGCGGGCGGCCTCACGGCCGGCGCCGACGGCGCCGACGTCGAGCAGCTCTTGGCCGAGCAGCGCGAGTTGCTCGGCCTGGACCGCCCCGTGTGGGTGCAGTACTGGGACGCGCTGACAGGAGCCCTCCAGGGCGACTTCGGCGAGAGCATCTACCAGCGCCGGCCGGCGGTGGAGGTGTACTTCGAGTCCTTCCCCGAGACGCTCAAGCTCGCGTTCCTCGGACTGCTCCTCGCGGTCGTGCTGGGCGTGACGCTGTCGGTGGTCATCGAACTGACCAACTGGAAGTGGGCGCGCGAACTGCTCATCTCGCTGCCGCCGGTCGCGGTGTCGCTGCCTCCCTTCCTGGTGGGCCTCGTACTGCTCCAGGTGTTCGCCTTCCAGCTGCACTGGATCAAGGCGGTCAACGATCCGAGTTTCGGGGGACTGCTCATCGCCTCGGCGGCCCTCGCGGTGGCCGGCGGCGGCAGCATCTCCCAGCTCCTGACAGCCAATCTGCGCGGCGCGCTGACCTCGCCGTATGTCGAGACGGCCCGCAACTGGGGACTCAGCCGGTTCGACGTCGTGGTCCGGCACGCCCTGAAGAACGCCGCGCTGCCGGTCATCACCTCGCTGGGAACCACCGTCGGCGTGATGGTCGGCGGGACGGTCCTCACCGAGACGGTGTTCTCCCGGCTCGGGGTGGGGCGGCTGGTGGTCGACGCCGTCGACGGCCGTGACATGCCCGTCGTCCTGGTCGCGGTCACGATCAGCGCGGTGATCTTCGTCGCCGTGAACCTCCTCGTCGACGCGGTCTACCCGCTGCTCGACAAGCGGATCCAATGGGACGGGTGACATGACGACTCTCGAAGCCGAGGGAGCGACGGAAGTGGGCGAGGCGGCGACGCCCACGCCGCCCTCCGGGCGGCTGCGGCAGCGGGTCGGGCTGCGAGCGCGCCCACCCGGGCACGGTGGCCGCCGACGGTGGACCGCGCTGCTGCGCTCGCCCGGGCTCCTCGCCGCGTACCTCTGGATCGCCGTGATCCTGCTCGCCGCGATCCACCCGGGCCTGTTCGCCTCGGGCGACCCGCTGCGGCAGGACGGTTCCCAGATTTTGCTGGCCCCGGGCGCCGACCATTTCTTCGGCACCGACGACTTCGGGCGCGACCAGTTCACCCGCGCCGTGTGGGGGACCCGGCTGTCCCTGCAGGCGGCGGTCGTCGCGGTGGCCATCGGTCTGGTGAGCGGTTCGCTGATCGGGCTCGTCGCGGGCGCGCTGCGCGGCAGGGCCGACAGCATCCTGATGCGGATCATCGACATCATGCTGGCGGTGCCGAGCCTGATCGTCTCCCTCGCGATCATCTCCGCGCTGGGGCGCGGGACGCTCAACATCGCCGTGGCCATCGGCATCAACAGCACGGCCGGGTTCGCCCGTCTGATGCGCTCCGAGGTGCTGAAGGTCAGCAACGCCAAGTACGTCGAGGCCTCGGTGTTCGCGGGGCACGGCTATGTACGCCGCCTGTTCAAGCACGTCGTGCCCAACGCGTCCAGATCGGTGCTGGCCGCGGCGACCATGGACATCGGCACGGCGATCCTGACCGTCGCCGCGCTGAGTTTCCTCGGCCTCGGCGCGCCCCCGCCGACGCCCGAGTGGGGCCTTCTGGTGGCCGAGGGACGCACCTTCATCGGCGTCCAGTGGTGGCTGAGTCTGCTGCCCGGCCTGGTCATCGTGCTGACCGTCCTCGCGGTCTACCGCGTCGGCAGGTCGTTCAACCGAGGGAGGACCCGTGTCGTCGCCTGAAGCGCCGTCGCCCGAACGTGTCTCGCCGTCCGCGCCCGCCCGGCCGGGCACGCCGCTGCTTCGCCTGCGGGACGTGAGCGCCCGGTTCACCGTCCCCGGCCGCGCCGCGGTGCCCGTGCTCGACGGGGTGAGCCTGGAGGTCGAGGCCGGTTCGATCCGTGCCGTCGTCGGCGAGTCCGGCTCCGGCAAGTCCACCCTGGGCCGGGTCGTCACCGGCACCCTCCCCGAGAACGGGCGCGTCACCGCGGGCGAGGTCGTCCTCGGCGGCCGTACGCTCACCGGACTGTCCGAACGGCGGTACCGGGCCGTCCGCGGCAAGGAGATCGGCTACATCCCCCAGGACGCGCTCCTCGGCCTCAACCCCCTTCTGCCGGTGGGCGTCCAGGCAGCCGAGCCCCTGCGCGCGCACGGCGTGGGCTCCCGCGCGGAGCGCCGCGAACGGGTCCTCGACCTGTTCGCGAAGGTCGGACTGCGTGATCCCGCACGTCTGTACGGCCGCTATCCGCACGAGCTGTCCGGTGGGATGTGCCAGCGCGTGCTGATCGCCGCCGCGATGAGCACCCGGCCCCGGCTCCTGATCGCCGACGAGCCGACGACCGCGCTCGACGTCACCGTGCAGAAGACCATCCTCGACCTCCTGTCCGGTCTGGTGGAGAGCGAGGGCCTCGGCATTCTGCTCATCACCCACGACCTGGGGGTGGCCGCGGAACGGGCCGACGACATCACCGTCGTGAAGGACGGCCGGATCGTACGCGGCGGCCGGGTCGGCGACGTCGTGGCCGACCCGGGGGACCCGTACACCGAGGACCTGCTGCGGTCCTCCTCGCTCGGGTTCTCCGGCCGGCACGCCGCGACCACGCGGCTGGAGTACTTCCGCGCCGTGCCCGCGGACGCTCCGGTGGTCGTCGAGACCAAGGAGGTCGGCAAGACCTTCACCTCGCGCACCGCCCGCACGTCCCGTCCCTTCCGTGCCTCCCGCGGTGGTCCGGACACGGTCACCGCCGTGGCCGACGCCTCGTTCCAGGTGCGCAGGGGGACCACGCTGGGCATCGTCGGCGAATCGGGATCGGGCAAGACCACCCTCGTACGCATCCTCGCCGGACTGACCCCGGCGGACAGCGGCACGGTCGAGATCGACGGCGAACCGGTCGTCCACCACCGCCGGGGCGCCGGGCAGGCCGCCCTGTACCGCAAGGTGCAGATGGTCTACCAGGACCCCTTCGCCTCCCTCAACCCGCGCTCCACGGTCCGCGCGATCCTCGACGAACCCCTGCGGGGCCACAGGTACGGGACGGCGCAGGAGCGTGCGCGCCGGATCACCGAACTGCTGGAGGTGACCGGCCTGCCCGCCGCGCTCGCCGACCGGTACACCGCCGAACTCTCCGGAGGCCAGCGCCAGCGCGTCGCCATCGCCCGCGCGCTCGCGCCACGGCCCGACGTCGTCGTCCTGGACGAACCGGTCTCCGCCCTCGACGTGACCGTGCAGCGCCAGATCCTCGCCCTGCTCGACTCGCTCCAGCGCGAACTGGGACTGACCTACGTCTTCATCTCGCACGACCTGGGTGTCATCGCCGAGGTGTCCGACGAGATCGTCGTCCTGCAGCACGGGCACATCGTCGAGCGCGGCCCGGCCCTCGGTGTCCTCACCGAGCCGCGGACCGACTACGTCAAGGAACTGCTGGCGTCGATCCCCGGTGCCGCCGCGCCCGGCCCGGCCGCCGTCGCGGGATCCGGCCCGGCCGTCCTCGTGGGACCCGGCGGATCCGCAACAGAAAGGAACACCTGATGCCCGAGCGGCAACTGCACCTGGGCTACATGCACTGGCTCAACGGCACCCACTGGGGCGGCTGGCGCCACCCGGACGCACCCACGGCCCAGGCCTTCGAGCTGCAGTACGCCACCAGGGCGCTGCGGATCGTCGAGGACGCGAAGTTCGACTTCCTCTTCCTCGGGGACACCCTCCCGGGCGACATCGTCGGCGAGCAGTGGATCACCACCCACAACACCGGCCGCCTCGAACCCTTCACCCTGGCCTCCCAACTCGCCCTGAACTCCTCGAAGATCGGGCTCGTCGTGACGGCGCACCCGACGTTCTACGAGCCGTACATCCTGGCCAGACTGACCGCGTCCCTCGACCACCTCAGCGGCGGACGGCTGGCGTGGAACGTCGTCCTGGGCGCCTCCGACCTGGCCGCCCGCAACTTCAGCCTCCCGGACCTGGGCGGCGCCCACCGCTACGAGCGCGCCGACGAGTTCATCCACGTCGTCCAGCGGCTGTGGGACAGCGTCGAGAACGGTGCCTACCTCCAGGACAAGAGGACCGGGCGCTACATCGACGAGACCAAGGTCCACCGGCTCGACTGGCGGGGCAGACACTTCCAGGTCGCCGGCACCCTGCCGCTGGAGCGCCCGCCGCAGGGCCACGTACCGCTGCTGTACGCCGGTGCCTCCGAGCTCTCCCGCGAGCTGACCGCGAAGTACGCCGACGTCAACTTCACCGGTCCGGCGACACCGGAGGACTCGATCGCGTTCAACACCGACGTGCGCCGCCGCGCCGAGCGCCTGCGCGGCCGGGTGGACCCGATCTTCTTCCTGCCGGGCATCACGCCCCTGGTCGCCGACACCCGGGCCCAGGCGGTCGACCTGTACGAGGAACTGAACGAGCTGCTGCCCTTCGACGACGACATCGTCGAGGGCGACCAGGACGAGTCGTACTGGGCGGGTCCGGACTGGGCCCGCATCAAGGCCTCCCGGTTCCCGCTGCCCAAGGGCGTCCGCAGCGTCCGCTCGCTGTCGGAGCGCGTCGGCGTCGACCTGCGGCCGCTGGGCGTCGACGGCACCGTCAAGCCGGACACCGCCGACCGGTTCAACGACTACGGACGCACCCTGCTGACGGCCCTCGCGCAGCGCACCGGCCGCACCGTGGACCACGGCGCTGTACGGGTCAAGGACGTGCTGGGCGCTTCGATCGCGGGGAACTTCCCCCTGGTCATCGGTACGGCCGAGCACGTCGCCGACACCCTGATCGACTGGTTCGACCGCGGGGCCGCCGAAGGGTTCAACGTGAGCGTGCCCTATCTGTGGGAGCCCCTGGAGCGCTTCGCGAACGAGGTGGTTCCCCTCCTCCAGGAACGCGGCGTGTACCGCGCCGACTACACGACCGACACCTTCCGGGGCCACTTCGGCCTCGACACACCCCCCAACAGCTTCGCCGCCACCGACCCGGAGGAACGATCCGCATGAGCAGCCGACGCAAGCTCCGCCTGGGCCTGGCCGCCTACGGCACCGGCTGGGACCTGGACGCCTGGCGGCTCCCGGAGGCCACGAACGCCGGCCTGCGCGACCCCAGCGTCATCCTCGACATCGCCCGCACCGCCGAACGCGGCAGACTCGACTACGTCTTCGCCGGCAGCGCGCTGGGCAGCGAGCCCGACCGCCTCAACCGGATCTTCCGCTGGGACAACTTCGTGTACGCCGGTCATGCCGCGGCCGTCACGAAGAACCTCGGGTTCGTGATGTCGGTGAACTCCTCCTTCGAGCATCCCTACGGCGTCGCCCGGCAGTTGGCGACACTGGACAACTTCAACCAGGGGCGCACCGCACTGAACGTCGTCTTCGGCATCGACCGGGACGGCGACCCCGTCGGCAACTTCGGCAGGAACCCGGTGCCGACCGAGGGGACGAAGTACGCCCGGGCCCGGGAGTTCACCGAGGTCGTCAACCGACTGCTCTACGACAGCTGGGACGACGACCTCCTGCTCGACGACAGAACCCGGGGCACGCTCGTCAAGCCGGACTCCTGGCACCAGATCGACCACCACGGGGACCACTTCGAGGTCCGCGGACCGCTGAACGTACCGCCCCCGGTCCAGTCCCACATCCCGATCGTGCAGGTGGGCCTCTCCGAAGAGTCCCTGCGGTACGGCGCCGACTACGCGCAGCTGCGGTTCTCCCCGTACTTCGGCATCAGCCGCGGCAAGGAGGAGTACCGCAGGCTCAAGGAGCGGGTCGCGGCCAACGGACGTGATCCCGAGAAGTTCAAGATCATTCCGGGGATCACCTTCTACCTGGGCGGCACCGCCCGGGAAGCGCGTGCCAAGTTCAACGAGATCAACGCCCTGCAGCTGACGCAGGCTCTGCCTGCCGCCTTCACCGAGGCCTTCGGCATCGACCTGTCGCGGGTGCGTGACAGCGAGCGCGTCCTCGACGTCGTGGACATCGACAAGCTCGCCGACGACGCGCTCAGGCCACTGCTCAGCGACCGTGCGCGCGACACCAAGGACGACCGGGAGCTGCTGCGGCAGATCCTCGCCACCCAGATCGGCGAGGACGCCACCCTGCGCGAGCTGTACCACTACGTCCAGCGCGCCCGGCACGCACAGCAGCCGGCCGTCGTCGGCGACGCGAAGGCCATCGCCGACTGGCTGGAGGAGAACCTGGAGGAGGAGGTGCTCGACGGCGTCCAGCTGTTCCCCCCGTACCACCGCGGACCGGCCGACCTGTTCGTCGACCTCGTCGTACCGGAACTCCAGCGCCGGGGCATCTTCCGCAGCGAGTACGAGGCATCCACGCTCCAGGGCCTGCTGGACACCGACGACACCTACTGACACCGGCCGGCACGCGCTGCCGGGAAACGGCATCCGCCGACGACACCTACCGAGGACAGAGGACAACGTGCCCCCTGCTCTGCAACTCCCCGAAGGACACCGCCGGCTCGGCTCGTCGGGCCTGGTCCTGTCCGAGATCGGCATCGGTGCCAGCACCTTCGGCCGGTCGGGCATGCGCGCGACCGGCCAGGAGGCGGTCACCGCGATCGTCGACCGTGCGATAGACCTCGGCATCACCTACTTCGATCTCGCCGAGGGCTACGGCGACCGTCCCGGCCAGAGCGAGGAACTGTTCGCCGCCGCACTCGGCGACCGCCGTGAACAGGTCGTCATCGGTACGAAGTTCGGCTTGAACCTCACCAAGGAACGCGGTGCCCCCTACAGCCGGCCCGGGTCCCGCAAGTACATCGTCGCCGCGGTGGAGGAGTCGCTGCGCCGACTGCGTACCGACTACATCGACCTCTACCAGATCCATTTCCCGGACCCGCTCACCCCGATCGACGAAACGCTTTCCGCGCTCGACGCGCTGGTGCGGTCCGGAAAGGTGCGCTACATCGGCGCATCCAATTTCAAGGCCTGGCAGCTGGTCGACGCGGAACACACGGCCCGCGCGAAAGGCCTCACCCGATTTGTGTCGACGACCGACGAATACAGTCTCCTGTGGCGCAAACCGGAGGAAGAACTGATTCCGGCGCTCGGTCACCACGGCCTCGGTTTCATTCCTTATTTCCCACTGCAGAACGGGCTGCTCACCGGAAAGTACTCGGCGGAGCAGGCTCCGGAGAACGCGAAGATAACCAACCTGAAACGCTATCTGCTGCGTTCGGCGCCCTGGGCGGCTCTGGCGAAGTTCGAGCAGTTCGCGCGCGACCGGGACATCACTCCGAGCGCGGCGGCTCTCGGCTGGCTGCTCGCCCAGCCGACGGTCACCAGCGTCATCGCGGGAGTGACGGTGCCCGGGCAGCTCGACGAGAACGCGCGGGCTTCCCGGTGGGTCCCGACCGCGCAGGAGGAGGCCGAACTGCGAGGCCTGTTCACCGGCGACCTCTCGGGCGGCCCCGGTGTGGTCGACCGGGGGTGAGGTGTCGAACGCGGCGGGGTGCCGGGGCGAGAGCCGGGGGCCGGGAGTGTGCCGGGGCCGGCC
>NZ_JBHWZP010000318.1:0-10440 GCF_042728395.1 Streptomyces sp. NPDC060205 | reverse complement strand
CCTAAAAAGGGGCGCGGGGAACGGCGCAATCTTTTACGCCGCGTCCAGGCGGGACAGTTCCTCCGGGGACAACGACAGGCTCGCCGCGGCGACGGAGTCGCGGATCGTCTCCGGGCGGGAGGAGCCCGGGATCGGGATCGTCACCGGCGCCTTCGCGAGGATCCACGCCAGACACACCTGCTGCGGACTCACCCCGTGCGCCCCCGCCACCTCCGCGAACACGGCGTAACGCGACCCCAGTTCACCCGCCTTCGAGATACCGCCCAGCGGACTCCACGGCAGGAACGCGATGCCGAGTTCCGCGCACAGCTCCAGTTCCGGCTCGCTGGAGCGGAAGGCCGGCGAGAACTGGTTCTGCACGCTCACCAGCCGCCCGCCGAGGATCTCGTTCGCCAGCCGGATCTGGTCGGGGTCCGCGTTGGAGACACCCGCGTAGCGGATCTTGCCCGCGTCCAGCAGATCGCGGATCGCGCCGACCGACTCCGCGTAGGGGACCTTCGGGTCCGGCCGGTGGAACTGGTAGAGCCCGATGGCCTCGACACCGAGCCGTTCCAGCGAGGCGTCGCACGCCTTCTTCAGGTACTCCGGTGAGCCGTTCAGTGTCCACGAGCCGTCGCCCGGCCGCAGATGACCGCCCTTCGTCGCGATCAGGACGTCCGAGGTGTCGCCGCCGTACGACGCCACCGCGCGGGCGATCAGCGACTCGTTGTGCCCGACCTCGTGGGCGTCCCGGTGATACGCGTCCGCGGTGTCGAAGAGCGTCACACCCTCGTCCAGCGCCGCGTGCACGGCCGCGACCGAGCGCGCTTCGTCCGGGCGCCCCTCGATGGACATCGGCATCCCGCCCAGACCGATCGCTCCGACCCGGACGTCACCGATGGTGCGTGTCTGCATGGGGGCTCCTCCTGGGGATTCGTTCGGTACGTTCAAGCGTCCACCGAGACGTTTTTGCCGTCCAACAAGAGAATGCGATCGCTTTGAGAGACACGGGCGATGAATCGCATGCCGAACGCGGGACCCAGGGCTCATGGGCTCATGGGCTCACGGGCTCAGGCGTCCGGCCGGATCAGCTCCGACACCTTCACGAACCGGTAGCCGCGCTCCCGCAGCCCGGGAACGATCGTGCGCAGGGCCTCTTCCGTCGCCGGTGCCGCACTGCGCGTGCAGTGCATGACGACCACGGAACCGGGCCGTACGCCGTCCAGCACCTGCCGCGCCACCGCCCCCGCGTCCGTCGCGAACGCGTCCCCGCTCACCACGTCCCACTGCACGGCCGTCACACCGGTGCCGTTCAGCGCCTTGAGCGCCCGCCGGTCGTAGCAGCCGCCCGGGAAGCGGAAGTACGGCATCGGATGCTCGATCCCCGCCGCGCGGAACGCGGTGAACGCCCGCTCCACGTCCGCCCGCATCCCCGACGCGGGAACGGTCGGCAGTCCGTAGCAGTCCTCGGTGAAGGCGTGATGGCTGTAGGAGTGGTTCGCGACCTCGAAGAGCGGATCGCGCCCGATGTCCCGCGCCTGCCGGGGGTACTCCTCGGCCCAGCGCCCCGTCATGAACACGGTCGCCGACACCTTCAGCCGCCGCAGTGTCCCGATCAGCCGCGGGTTGTCGAAACGCTCCCCGGCGTCGGCCCGTGGGCCCTGGTCGGCCGTCATGTCGGCGTCGAAGGTCAGGGCGACCGTCTTGTCGCGTGCCCGGGCCGCCTTCATGAAGACGGGGGTCAGTCCGCCCGGGCCCGGGGCGAGGGTGGGCGGCCGGGACGGCGTACTGGCGGCGGGTGCGGGGAGCGTGGCGGCGCGGGGGGCATCGGGAGCGCCGCACGCCGTGAGGGCGACCGCGCCCGCCGTCGTCAGTACGCAAGCCGCGACGGCCCTCTTCAGGAACAGGAAGGTGTTCACGCGGGCGACATTAACCGGATGAATAGGAAAAACCGGTTATATCAACCCTGATCGGTGTTGTTCGGCTCAGTTCAGCTCGGCACGGCTCGGCTCGCTCATCCCTCCTCCTGCAGCCGCTTCCGGCACGCCTCCACATCGAAGTCCGGTCGCGGATACTGCGGGTCCAGCGCCGTCAGATGCTCCAGCAGCAGTCGGCTGATCGCCCAGTTCCGGTACCACTTGCGGTCGGCGGGGATCAGATACCAGGGAGCGACGTCCGTGGAACACCGCTCGAAGGCGATCTCGTACGCCTCCTGGTAGGCGGGCCACAGGGCCCGGTCGTCGATGTCCGACGGGCTGAACTTCCAGTGCTTGTCCGGGTCGGCGAGCCGGCGCAGCAGACGCAGGCGCTGCTCCTCGAACGAGATGTGCAGGAAGCACTTCACGATGGTCGTGCCGTCGTCGGCGAGGGCCCGCTCGAAGTCGTTGATCCGGTCGTACCGGGACTCGATCTCGGCGCGCGGGGCCAGCTCCCTGACCCGGCCGACGAGGACGTCCTCGTAGTGGGAACGGTCGAAGACACCCAGCTCACCGTGGTGGGGGAGCTGCCTCCTGATCCGCCAGAGGAAGTCGTGCTGCCGTTCCTCGGGGGTCGGCGCCTTGAAGCTGCGGACGCGGCAGCCGACGGGGTTGAAGAGCCCGACGACGTGTTTGACCGTGCCGCCCTTGCCGCTGGTGTCCATGCCCTGGAGGACCAGGAGGATCCGCCGGTGGTCGCCGGCCGTGCTCGCCGCCCAGAGGCGTTCCTGCAGTCCGGCGAGGGGTTCGGCCATCCGGGTGATGGCGGCGAGACCGTCGCTCTTGGACCTGGGCGCCGTCGCCCCGCCGGGGGTCGCCGAGGGGTCGTACGAGGAGAGGGAGATCCGTTCGCCGACCGGGAGGCGCAGCGCGTCGCGCAGGGGGACGGCGCTCTCCCCGGCACTCTTGCCGCTCTTCCTGCCCTTGCTGTCCTTCTTGGCCATCGCGCATCCCTTCGGGGCGGTTCCCTCGATCCTGCGCCGCGGGGGCGGGGGCCGCTACCCGCGGCGCCCCCGCCCCCGGACCGGCGGCCGTCATGGTCGCCGGGTGCCCACCGGGGCGCGGATCACTACCTGCTCCAGGGACCCGTCACCGCGAACGTCGTCCCCGGCGTGTAGCAGTTCACGTACATCGTCCGGCCGTCGGGTGAGAAGGTGACGCCCGCGAACTCGCCCCACTCCGGGGCGTCCTCGGTGCCGATGTTCTGCCGCCCGCGGGCCATCGGGTACACCTCGCCCCGCCGGGTCACCCCGTACACGTGCTGCGCGCCGCCGCCGTCCTCGCACACCATCAGGCCGCCGCTGGGGGCGAGGCAGATGTTGTCGGGGGACTCGCCGGGCAGCTGTACGTCGGTGTCGGGACCGAAGACGATCACCAGCGTGAGCCGGCGGGCGCTGGGGTCGTACCGCCAGATCTGGCCGTAGTGGTCGGCCGCGGAGCCCTCGCTGCTGTGCGCGAAGGAGGACACGAAGTAGACGGACGAGCCGCCCCAGTAGCAGCCCTCCAGCTTCTGCGCGTGGGTGATGCCCTTGGGGCCGAAGTCCTGGTCGCGGATGGGGGTTTCGCTCGCCAGCGGGTCCGGTACGTCGACCCACTCGATGCGGTCGAAGCTCGCGCCCGTCTCCTGGATCGAGGAGAGGTCCGGGACGCCCGGTACGCGCATCGCCTGGAGACGGCCGCCCGCGCGCAGCGAACCGCGTCCGCCCTCGGGCTTGTTGGGCAGGAAGCGGTAGAAGAGGCCGAAGGGCTTGAGGAAGGCGTCCTCGGTCTCGTAGACGATGCCGCGCTTGGGGTCGACGGCGATCGCCTCGTGCTGGAAGCGGCCCATCGCGGTCAGCGGCACGGCCCCGGTGCGGTGGGGGTCCACCGGGTCGACCTCGAAGATGAAACCGTGGTCCTTGGTGTAGCCGTTCGTGCCGGCCTTGTCCTCGGTCTCCTCGCAGGTCAGCCAGGTGCCCCAAGGGGTGGGCCCGCCCGCGCAGTTGACGGCCGTGCCGGCGATCGCGACCCGCTCGCCGATCACGTTGCCGCGCTGGTCGAGGGTCAGCGCCGTACAGCCGCCCTTGCCCATCGGGTCGTAGGTGAGGCCGTCGACCGTCGGGACACCGATCTTGCCGGTGACGCGGTTCTCGTGGTTGCGGACCAGATGGACGCGGCCGTGTCTGCCGGCGAAGGCGGACATGCCGTCGTGGTTGCTCGGCACCTGGCCCTCGCCCGAGCGCAGTTCGTCGCCCTCGCGGGACAGCACCCGGTAACGGAAACCTTTCGGCAGGTCCAGCAGACCGTCCGGGTCGGGGAGCAGGGGGCCGTATCCGGAGTGGCCCAGTGCGGCGGCCGTACCCGTGAAGAGCTCCGATACGGCACCGGTGAAGGCGATGCCGACTCCGAGGGCTCCGGAGCGGGCCAGCACTTCGCGTCGTGTTGCGGACATGGGGCAACCTTCCTGTTGGCGGACAGGAGTACGTGACCCGCTTGTGTGTATCACGTGGTCCCGATCACGTGAACCACGCGCGTAGCGTGGCGTTCTCACGGACCCCCGGACGACCCGGACAGCCGGAAGGCCCGGTGCGGGACTCGTGGGGAGTCGCGCACCGGGCCCCAGGGCGACGGTTCCGGTTCATCCGGTTCAGGCGCCGGTGCCTGTGCTGGTTCAGGTGCCGGTGCCTACGGAGCCGGAGTGGTGACCTTCACCGGCTCGGTGCCCTTCTCGCTGTGCCGCTGCGACCAGTTCTCCAGTGCCGTCCGGCACGCGTGGTCCAGGTGGTGCAGCCCCGACAGGTCCACCGTCACCGGACGGTCCTTCGGCAGAGCCTCCAGGTCGTCCAGTATCTTCGGCAGCCGCAGGAAGGTGGCGTTGCCCGACAGGTACGCCTGCACGGGACCGGCTCCCTTGTCTATGACCTCCAGTTTGATGTGCGAGGCCTCCCAGGCGGTCTTGGCGACGGCGAACGCGAGTCCGATCAGCACGCCCTCGAACATGTTCACCGCGACGATCGACACGGCCGTGACCACCAGGATCAGGGCCTCGCCCCGGTGCCCGCGCCACAGTGCCGCGATCGAGCGCAGCGGGATCAGCTTCCAGCCCGCGTGCACCAGGATGCCCGCGAGCGCGGGCAGCGGGATGTAGGCGAGCACGGACGGCAGCAGCGCCGCGAACAGCAGCAGCCACACCCCGTGCAGGACCCGGGACGCCTTCGTGCGGGCGCCCGCGGACACGTTCGCCGAGCTGCGCACGATCACCGCGGTCATCGGCAGCGCGCCGAGCAGCCCGCAGACCGTGTTGCCCGCGCCCTGCGCCATCAGTTCCTTGTCGTACTGGGTGCGCGGCCCGTCGTGCAGCCGGTCCACGGCGGCGGCGCTGAACAGCGACTCCGCGGACGCGATCAGCACGAACGCCAGGACCGTGCCGAGCACGCCCACGCTCGCCAGCCCGCCGACGGCTTCGAGCCCCGGCAGCTGGATCGAGTCGAGCAGTCCCCGTACCTCCACCGTCGCCACGGGCAGGTCGAACGCGAGGGTCGCGAGCGTGGCGAGCGCCACCGCGGCCAGCGCCCCCGGCACCGTACGGACCTTGGCCGGCAGGTACTTCCACAGCACGAGTACGGCGACGGTGGCGGCGCCCAGCCCGAAGGACGTCAGCGCGGTGGTGGATCCGGCGGAGTCGGCGACGAGCCCCGGCAGTCCGGCGAGCTTGCCCAGACCCGAGGCGGGGGCCTCGGCGCCGGCCACCGAGTAGAGCTGGCCCGCGATCAGGACCAGGCCGATGCCCGCCAGCATGCCTTCCACGACGGCCACCGAGATGGCCCGGAAGTAGCGCCCCAACTTCATGGCGCCCATGGCGAGTTGTATGAGACCGGTGACCAGGACGATGACACCGAGCACGGCCAGTCCGTACGCGCGCACCGCCTCGAAGACCAGCACGGTCAGGCCCGCGGCCGGGCCCGAGACCTGGAGGCTGCTGCCGGGCAGCAGCCCGGTGACCAGACCGCCCACGATGCCGGTGATCAGGCCGAGTTCGGCGGGTACGCCCGACGCCACGGCCACGCCCACGCACAGCGGCAGGGCCACCAGGAAGACGACGAGCGAGGCAGCGAAGTCCTGCCGCAGGAAGGGGAATCGAGGGTGCCGGCCCGGGTCCGTCCCGCCGTCGGCCGCGGGTGTGCCCGTCGCGGCGCTCACAGCGCCTCGAAGGAGTCGGAGCGGACGTCGTGCGCGAGGACGGACCCGGTGTGGACCTCGTAGAACCAGCCGTGCAGGCGCAGTTGACCGTCCGTCAGCCTGCGTTCCACGCACGGGTACGAGCGCAGCCGCAGGAGTTGGGTCAGGACGTGGTTCTGCACGGCCTCGGTGACGGTCGGGTCCTGCGTGGCGCCGTCGGGGCGCGGGGTCGAGTGCGCGAGCCAGTCGCGCACCGCGGGTACGGCGGTCAGGTCGTCGCCTCGCACCAGCGCGCCGACGGCACCGCAGTGGGAGTGGCCGCAGACGACGACGTCCGTGACTCCGAGCACCTCCACGGCGTACTCGATGGTGGCGGCCTCGCTGGTGGGCTGCGAAGAGGTGTGCGGGGGGACGATGTTGCCTGCCGTGCGCAGTTCGAAGAGTTCACCGGGCCGGGCTCCGGTGATCAGGGCCGGGACGACCCGCGAGTCGGAGCAGGTGATGAACAGGACCTGCGGGGACTGGCCTTCGGCAAGTCGGGCGAACTCCTCCGGGCGGTCCGCGGACTGCTTGCGGAAGGAGCGTGCGTGATCGATGAGGGGCTGCATGTGTCAGTTCCTCCTGGCGCGCGTGAGGGCGCGTCGGTGTACAAAAACGGAGCGCATGCGGGTACGGCGACATGACCCCACGTCGACGCGCTCGGCGGACGTGGCGTGGTGAGGGGTGGGTCAGGTCGGAGTCGCTTCGTGCCCGGTGTTCAGGTCTGAGCCGGTGCTCTCAGCAGCGGAAGACCTGGAGTGCCGCCGAGGAGTGGCCCGCCGAGGATCTCGTCGTACGGTGGTGCGCCGCGGGGGCCGCGGTGTGCGACGGGTCCTCGCGCACGGCCGTGACGTCCTTGCAGAGCAGCAGGCGCGCGGCGGCGGGGGCGACGTGGTCCGCGACACGGATCCGGTCGCGGGTACGCAGGGGACCGGTCGGGCCGTGCGAGTGCGAGGTGTCGCCACAGGTGACGAACTCGGCCCTGGCTTCGGGGCCGCCCCAGGTGTGTTCCCGGGTGCCTTCCCCGGGGCCGGCGAGCCGGGGTGTGTGCGCGGATGCGAACGCGGGTGCGAACGCTGTGGTGGGGGCGGAGAGCTGCAGGGCCAGCAGGACGGCGGCGAGAACGGCGAACAGTGTCCGGACCGTCGTTCCTCGTCGCATGGGCCCCCTCTCGGCCGGTTCCAGGTCGACTGTTCCCTTGCTGACACGAACGTTAACTCGGGAAGTTGTTTGCTGGGTTAACTTAACGTTTCACCCTGAAGAGAGCCTGAAGAGAGCCTGAAGAGGGCCGAAGAGCATCGCTCGGCAGGCCGGAAATAGCCGAGCGGCAGGGGCATGCGGCCGGACCGGACAGCGGGGGCGGGCGCCGGTACCGGCCAGTGGGGGACGGGCGGTCGGCCGGTCAGTCCTGTACGAGTCCCTTGGCGTCCCGTGCCAGCGCCGTGAGCCGGGAGATGGCGCGAAAGTACTTCTTGCGGTAGCCGCCGTTCAGCATCTCCTCGCTGAACAGCCGGTCGAACGGCATCCCCGAGGCGAGTACCGGCACCTCGCGGTCGTACAGCCGGTCGGCGAGGACCACGAGCCGCAGCGCGGTGGACTGGTCCGGGACCGGCTGGACGTCCGTGAGGCAGACCGCCTCGATCCCGTCCGTCAGCGCGCCGTACCGGCTGGGGTGCACCCGGGCCAGGTGGTCGAGCAGATGCGGGAAGTCGTCGAGCGAGGCCCCCGGTGTCGCGTACGCGGCCTTCGTGACCTGCTCGTCCGAGTACGGCGCCGGGGCCTCGGGCAGTCCGCGGTGGCGGTAGTCGTCGCCGTCGATGCGCAGCGACCGGAAGTGGGCGGACAGGCCCTGGATCTCGCGCAGGAAGTCGACCGAGGCGAACCGGCCCTCACCGAGCTTGCCCGGCAGGGTGTTGGAGGTCGCGGCGAGCGCCACCCCCGCCTCGACCAGCCGGGCCAGCAGGCTGGACACCAGGACGGTGTCACCGGGGTCGTCCAGCTCGAACTCGTCGATGCACAGCAGCCGGTGGCCGCTCAGCGTCTTGACGGTCTGCTGGAAACCGAGGGCGCCGACGAGGTTCGTCAGCTCCACGAACGTGCCGAAGGCCTTGAGCGCGGGCTCCGCCGGGGTCGCGTGCCAGAGGGAGGCGAGCAGATGCGTCTTGCCGACGCCGTAACCGCCGTCCAGATAGACACCGCGGGGGCCCGCCGGGGTCTTCGCGGGCTTCCTGCCGAAGCCGAGCCCGAGGAAGCCGCGCTTGCCCGCGTCGGCCGGTGTCCCGCCCAGACCCGCCGCGAAACCGGCCAGGACGCGCACGGCCTCGGTCTGGCTCGGCTGATTCGGGTCCGGGATGTACGTCTCGAAACGGACCGAGTCGAAGCGCGGCGGCGGCACCATCTCGGCGACCAGCCGGTCCGCGGGGACGCGCGGCTCGCGGGCGCACAGGGACGACGGGGTCGCGTCGGCTATCGGGCCGAATCCGGAGGCGGTGGTGGAGGTTGACACGGTTCCCCACTCTACGTCTCGTGCCAGACTGCACGACATGCGACGCCTGTTCCCTGTGACCGACGAGACAGCAGCCCCGGCCTCGGACGGGGTACCCGGTACGCCGGGTGCGGCGACCGCGGCCCGGGAATGGGGACTCGATGAACTGGCCGAGGCGTACGCCTATCCGGTGGGCGTTCCTGGACCCGGTGGAGCCGGTGGACCCGGTGCGGCCGGTGGGCCCGGTGGATCCGCCGCGGCCGTCGCGGGAGCCGCGGGGCCCGAGCCGTGGCTGCGGGCCAACATGGTCTCCACGCTCGACGGGGCCGCCCAGCACGACGGGCGGTCGCAGCCGATCTCCTGCGCCGCCGACATGCGGATCTTCGGCACGCTGCGTGGACTCGCGGACGTCGTGCTCGTCGGTGCGGAAACGGTACGGCAGGAGGGGTACCGGCCCGCGCGGGCCCGTACGGACTTCGCCGCGCGCCGGGCCGCGGCGGGACAGGGCCCGGCACCCGCGATCGCCGTGGTGAGCGCGAGCCTCGACCTGGACTTCTCGCTTCCGCTCTTCACCTCGCCGCTGCTTCCCACGCTGCTGCTCACCGGGGCCGCGGCGGCGCCCGACCGGATCGCCGCAGCCGAGAAGGCCGGGGCGCGGGTCGTGATCGCGGGCGACGGCACGGGGGTGGACCCCGCACGGGCCGTCCGCGCGCTCGCCGACCTGGGTCTGTACCGGCTCCTGACGGAGGGCGGGCCCCGGCTGCTGGGCCAGCTGGTCGCGGCCGGTGTCCTCGACGAGCTCTGTCTGACGGTGTCCCCGATGCTCACCGCCGGGGACGCCCAGCGCATCGCGGGCGGCCCGTCCGTCGCGGTGCCGAAGCGGTTCGAACTGATGTCTCTGCTGGAGGAGGACGGGTTCCTCTTCAGCCGTTACGTCCGGTCCTGACCAAGGGATCAGGGTCGGACGGAAGATATGGAATCGGCTGTTCCGGTTAGCTTTCGCGGGGCACACTGAAAATCGCGGTCCCCGTGCGGTCACGGGGCAGGATGGTTTCCGCAGGGGGCTGGAACGGCCCATGGACGAGAAGGGCGTTTGTCGTGTTCACAAGCGTATTGATGATCGAGAAGGCCCTCACCTCCGCGGACGTGGAATTCGTCACCACCCTGCACGGGGACGAGGGCGTGGACTTCCACGTCCTGCTCCAGCCCCGCGGCGACCAGGCGGACCGGCTCCTGCGCGCGATCGACGACGTGGCGCTCGGCGAGCTGGACGAGGCGGCCCGCGAGAACGAGACGCCCGAGGGCGCGGAGGCGGTCGGGCAGGGGCAGCGGGCTCTGGAGGTGTCGCTCGTGGCGCTGCGGGCCACCGGCAGTACGGCGCGGGGGCGGCTGATCGAGGCGCATCCGCTGGACGCGCTGAAGGGGCTCGTCGACGAGGTGGGGGCGGACGAGGTCATCGTGCTGACCGATCCGCACTACGTGGAGGAGTTCTTCCACCGGGACTGGGCGTCGCGGGCGCGGCACAAGGTGGGGGTGCCGGTTCTGAAGCTGTTCTCGCACAGCAAGGTGTGAGTTCGGCTGCCGCCGGTCCGGTGCTTCGGGTGCGGGTCCGGTGGGGGTCGTTCGCGCAGTTCCCCGCGCCCCTGAAAAACCGTGTTCGTCCGCGGGACGGTGGGGATGGGCCCTGACGATTGCGCAGTTCCCCGCGCCCCTCGACGTGCGGGTCCGGTGGGGGTTGCTCGCGCCGTTCCCCGCGCCCGTCAGAGCCAAAAGACTGCGCCGTTCCCCGCGCCCCTGAGTGGG
>NZ_JBHWZP010000317.1:0-10460 GCF_042728395.1 Streptomyces sp. NPDC060205 | reverse complement strand
GTCCAGCAGGCCCTGCACGGTCTCCCGTACGCCCGGCACCGACTCGTCCGCGCCCAGCAGCTCGACGGCGATGCGGTGCGTCTCGCGGCCCACCCGGGCCTCCAGTTCGGTGACCTGGGGGCGGCCTCGGTGTCGAAGACCCGGACGCCGTTCGCTCCGCTGCGGTAGGTGCTGTCGCTGACGGAGATCCTGGGTGTCGTCATGTCGTCGACGAACACCTTGATCGAGGAACCGACGGCGGTGACGCGCAGACGGTGGGCCGAGCCGGTGCCGACGGCCGTGCGGGCACTCGCCAGCTCGGTCCAGGAACCGTTCGCCCGGCCGAGGACCACCTTGCCGCCCGGGCTGATGCCCGCGTAGTAGCCGGAGTAGCTGTCCCAGCCGACCGACGGGCCGCTCACCCTGAACGTCAGGCCCGCGTCCCCGCCGCCCGAGGTGACGGTGACGTCGGCGTCGTAGGTGAAGTCGGCGAAGTTCGTGTCGAGCAGCGCCTTGCCGCCCAGGTTCCGCCCCACCCGGTACTGTCCGCCGCCGACGGACCAGGTCCCGCCGTACGTCTTCCAGCCCAGCGCGTTGCCGTCGGCGAAGTTGTCCTTCACCTGCATCGCGACCCGCCGGATGGTGCCGTCGGCGTTGAAGTGGAGCCGGTCGTAGGCCAGTTGACGGTGGTTGCCGTCGGTCTCGCTGAGCGGACGGCGGTGGTAGACGATGTACCAGATGTCGGTGCCCGGCACGTTCACGACGGAGTTGTGGCCGGACCCCTTGGCGACCGCGGGATCCTGGGCGAGCACTTTGTCGATCTTCCGGAACGGGCCGGTCGGCGAGTCGGACATCGCGTACGACACCGAGTAGTCGGGGCCGGTCCAGCCGCCCTCCGACCACATGAAGTAGTACGTGCCGTTGCGCTTGAACATGTAGGAGCCCTCGGTGAAGTTCTCGGGGGTGATCTCCTTGTAGGTGGATCCGTCGTCGAAGGTGCCCAGGCTGGTCATGTCCGGGTTGAGCTTGACGACGTTGGAGTGGTGCCAGCCCCCGTAGTACATGTACGCCTGGCCGTCGTCATCGATGAACACGTCCTGGTCGATGGGCTGGGCCCCGTTGTGGAACTGCGAGATCAGCGGCTTGCCGAGAGCGTCCTTGTACGGGCCCTCGGGGCGGTCGGCGACGGCCACGCCGATGCCGCCCAGTTCCGAGTTGCTCTGGATGTCGTTCGCGGCGAAGTACAGGTAGTACTTGCCGTTCCGTTCGACCGGCGCGGGAGCCCATACCGCGTACTTGGCCCAGGAGACGTCCGCGGTCTTGAGGACGTTGCTGTGCTTGGTCCAGTGGACCAGGTCGGTGGAGGAGAACGCGTCGAGGTGGGTCTGCTCGGCGTAGGACTTGGACGCCGTGGGGTAGACCCAGAACCTGCCGTCGTAGACCGCGACGTCGGGGTCCGCGTACCAGCCGTCGACGAAGGGGTTGCCCGCCTCGGCGGTCGAGTACTCGGGCGCCGCGACGGCCGCTGTGGGCGAGAACATCGCCACGAGGCCGCCGACGAGCAGTGTGGCCCAGGACTTGGCGACGAACCCGGTCGATCGGACAGTCACGAGAACCTCCGTGGGGGTGAGGCTGACGAGGGAAGACAACGTTGTCGGGAGCTCTGTACCGAGAAGTTGTCGATGGGGTGGCTGCACGCAGGTGTTTACATCGTTGCAAGTGGGCTGTAAACCCCTTGCGCACAGATCGTCAGCTACAGGGCCACGAGGGCATCGCCCGGTCGCGCACGGAGTCGTCGGCCTCGGTCACGCGGGCGGGATGACGGGATGAAGGGCCCGGGCGGGGGCACTCGGATTCTGCGACACCAGCGGGTGCCGCGCCATTGCGACCGAGGGAGAGAACCGTGTACATCGGCCTGGGCACCATCGTCGTCATTGTCATCATCATCGCCGTGGTCATGATGCTGCGCCGCCGCTGACGTGAGCCGACGGGAGTCCGGCTCGGCCGCGGTCCGTTGGGCGGGGGCGCCGGAACAAGGCTCGTCCTGGTCGGCGCCGGCCTGCTCGGCACGGCGCCGACTCGGACAGGGACCCGCCGGTCCGGCGGTGCCTACTCCGTGGCCAGCAGGCCCGCGCGGAGCTTGCCGAGGACCCGGTTGATCAGCCGCGACACATGCATCTGCGAGTAGCCCAGCTGGTCGGCGATCTGCTGCTGGGTGAGCTCCTCGACGAAGCGAAGGTGGATGATCCTGCGGTCACGCTCGTCGAGTCCGGCGACCAGCGGGGCCAGGGAGTGGAAGTTGTCGATGAGGTCGTAGGAGTTCTCCTCGAAGCCGATGAAGTCGGCGAGCGCGGTGTCGGACTCCTCGTCCTGGTTCATCACCGCGGCGTCCAGCGAGGCGGCGTTGTAGCCGTTGGACGCCATCTGCGCCTGGACGACCTCGGAGGCCTCCAGCTGCATCAGCTCCGCGAGCTCCGCCGTCGAGGGAGAGCGTCCCAGGCGGGTGCGCAACTCCTCGGTGGCCTTGGACAGTTCCAGCCGCGCTTCCTGCAGACGGCGCGGAACGTGTACGGCCCAGCTCGTGTCGCGGAAGAACCGCTTGATCTCGCCGGTGATGTAAGGAACCGCGAAGGACGTGAACTCGACCTCGCGGGACAGCTCGAACCGGTCGATCGCCTTGATCAGGCCGATGGTGCCGACCTGGACGATGTCCTCCATCTCCTGCGGGCCGCGGTGCTTGAACCGGGAGGCCGCGTACTGCACGAGGGAGAGGTTCATCTCTATCAGGCAGTTGCGCACGTACTGGTATTCGTGCGTGCCCTCTTCGAGCTGCGTGAGACGGTCGAAGAACCGTCTGCCCACCTCTCGCGCGTCCCTGGGCGCGATGGAGGAAGGGGCCGCGTATGCGCGCTCGACGAGGTCCTGCTCCACCCCGGTGGCCCGGACACCGGCCCCGGTCCGTTCCTGCGCCGTCACGATGGTCATTGGGTCTCGCTCCTTGTGCCTCAAACATGGCTGCCGTTTAGGATCCTGCCCGCGCGTACCCGGGCAGCGGCTTCGTACGCCCACGAATTTCGGCCGAGTGCCGCAGGGGCGCCGGGCTGCGACTCGGCCGCGGCCGACGCCGCCGTCCGCCCGGTGCCCGCGTGGAAGGTCCGGCGGCCCGAAAGGTCAGGCGGCCTGGACGAGTTCCGCGCGCCCGAACAGCAGCGCGTACCCGGACGGGAGCCGGGCAAGGACGCGGTCGAGGAGGTCGGGACCCGCGAGGTCCGCGACGGCGGCCAGGACGGCTCCGGTGTCCCAGCGCGCGGTGGCGTGCGTGCCGCCCGTGCGGGTGGCGAGGTCCTTGACGAAGCCCCAGCCCGTGAGGGGCAGGGGGTCGGGCCTCTGCCCGGTGAGGACGCGTGCGGCCTCGGCCGGGAGGCAGGCGGCGAGGTCGCGTCGCTCCTCCCCGGTGAGCTGACGGCCCAGCGCCGCCAGCACCGCGCGGGTGACTTCCTCGGCCCGCTCCCTGGTGGAGTACGCGCCCTCGTACCGGATCTTCTCCAGCATCCGGTGAAACGTCGTGCCGGGTCGGCCGGAAGCCGGTTCACGCAGCGGAATCATCGGAGATCGTGCCTTTCTCGCCCGTCGGGCGTGGTGCCGGTTGAGGGGCCGACCGACCCGGCTGACGCCGGTCGGCCTGGTTTTCTCTGTGAGCCCGCGGGGCGGCCCGCCTCCACGGCGTGGCCGCTCCCCCTCGGTGCGCGCCGCCGCGGGACGGGATCCGTGCGGGAGCCCGGTCCCGTCGTCCGTCGGCGGCGACGCCGTGGGTCCGAGTCCTCAGCTTCGGATCTGCTGGGGCTCGGACCCGCCGCCGATCGAGACCCTGCGGGGCTTGGCGCGCTCCGCGATCGGGATGCGCAGGGTCAGCACCCCTGCCTCGTAGTCGGCCGTGATGCGCTCGGTGTCAAGGGTGTCGGCCAGTACCAACTGGCGTGAGAAGGCGCCGACGGGTCGCTCGGAGAGTTCCATCTGCACGTGGTCGGCTGCCGCGACCGGGCGGCGCTCGGCCTTGACGGTGAGCATGTTCCGCTCGACGTCGACCTCGACCGCGTCCTTGTCCACACCGGGCAGGTCGAGAGCGATCACGTACTCCTCGCCCTCCCGGTAGGCGTCCATCGGCATCACCGAGGGCCTGGACCACGTGCCCGACACACCGGTCAGCTGCTGGGCGAGCCGGTCGAGTTCGCGGAACGGGTCAGTGCGCATCAACATCGCGAAAACACCTCCACAGGTCTGGCAGTAACTGCCAATGCGCTTCATCGGACACCGTTGTAGCATGTCATCGAAACGATGACAACTGCGATGTCATCCAAAGGACGACATGCGGAGCGAAGCCCGAGAGGACCCCATGCCACCTGCCCCCGAACCCCTTGACCCCGCCTCGCTCCTCGCCGCCAAAGCGGCGCTCGACACGATCGGCGAGGCCGTCCGAACCGCACGGACCGCACGGCCGGAACCTCCCGAGAGCGGACAGGCCACCGCCGAACAGGCCTTGGCGGCGCTTGTGCTGCTGCGTGAACTGCGCGAACAGCTCGCAGGGTGGGAGCCGGGACTGATCGAGGCGGCCCGGGCGGCGGGCACCAGCTGGGCGGAGCTGGCCCAGCCGATGGGCGTCGCCAGCCGCCAGGCCGCCGAGCGCCGCTATCTGCGCGTACGCCCCGGGACATCCGGCAGTACCGGCGAACAACGCGTGCAGGCGACCCGGGACCACCGCGCCGCCGACCGCACCGTCTCCGCCTGGGCCCGGGCCAACGCCGCCGAACTGCGCCGGCTCGCCGGGCAGATCACCTCGCTCTCCGACCTCCCCGCCCAGGCACGCACCCCTGTGGCCCGGCTCGCCGACGCCCTCGCCGCCGACGACGCCACCCACCTCATCGGCCCCCTGACCGAGACGCACACACACCTCAAGGCCGGTCACCCCGACCTCGCGGCGCGCATCGACGCCATCAGCGACCAGACGGACCGGCTCCGTCAGGCCCGTGGCGGCCGCGACGGAGCCACTTCCTGAGGGGACGGAACCACCTCCTGAGAACCGGGGACGGCAGTTCGATACGAACGGACGAGGCTGCCCGTGGTGACCGGAGGCCTGGGCCCCGCCCCCGGCGGTCCCGGCGCGGTCCGCTCGGCGTCGATCCCGGATCGGCCTGGTTCAGCGGCTGCGCCGCAACCGCACCGCCGCGACGACGCCCAGCACCGCACCCACCGCGAGTACGAGCAGTCCCTTCAGCCACACATCGCGTTCGATCTGGGTCGCGAGGACGACGCAGGAGGCCGCCCCCAGGACCGGCACGACGGACGGGGCCCTGAAGTGATCATGGTCGGTGACATCACGGCGCAGCACGAGGACCGAGGTGTTGACGAGGAAGAACACCACGAGAAGGAGCAGGACCAGCGTGGAGGCGAGGGTGTCCACGTCACCGGTCAGCGCGAGCAGCAGCGAGAGGGCCGTGGTGGTGGCGATGGCGGCCCACGGCGTACGCCGGCCGGGCAGCACCTTCGTCAAGAAGCGCGGCAGCAGGCCGTCCCGGGCCATGCCGTAGGCGAGCCGCGACGCCATGATGCCGGTGAGCAGCGCGCCGTTGGCGACCGCCACCAGGGCGATGGCGCCGAAGAGCTTCGTGGGGACCCCGCCGGCGGCACGGACGACTTCGAGGAGCGGGCCGCTGGACTCGGCCAGCTTGCCGGTCGGCACGGCCGCCGCGGCGGCGGCCCCGACCAGGACGTACACAGCGCCCGCGGTGACCAGCGCGCCGAAGAGCGCCCTGGGATACGCGTGCCGGGGATCGCGGGTCTCCTCCGCCACGTTGACGGATGTCTCGAACCCGACGAACGAGTAGTAGGCGAGGACTGCCCCGCTGAGCACGGCGGCGGCAGGACCCTTGCTCGTGGTCCCCAGTTCGGTGAGTCGTCCCACGTCTCCGTCGCCTCGGAGCACGATCCAGGCACCGAGCCCGATCACCAGCAGCAGTCCACCGACCTCGACGACCGTCGCGACGACGTTGGCCCGCGTCGACTCGCTGATGCCCCGTGCGTTCAACAGCGCCAGCGCGGCCAGGAAGACGATCGTGACGAGCACCACCGGGAGCGAGACGAACTCGGACAGGTAGTCGCCGCCGAATCCGCGGGCCAGGGCGCCCACCGACACGACCCCCGCGGCGAGCATGCAGAAACCGGCGAGGAACCCGGCGAAGGGCCCGTAGGCCAACGTGGCGTAGTGGGAGGCGCCCCCCGCACGCGGATACTTGGTGACCAGTTCCGCGTACGAGGCGGCCGTCAGCAGTGCCAGGCACAGGGCCACGAGGAGCGGGGCCCACACGGCACCGCCGGCATCGGCCGCGACCTGCCCGACCAGGACGTACACGCCCGCGCCGAGAACGTCGCCGAGGATGAAGAAGTAGAGCAGCGGGGTGGTCAGAGCTTTTTTGAGCGCCGTGGGAGCTTGCGACGTCCGGGGCGCGGCTTTGGAAGGGTGCACGCAGCGGCGGGTACCCGGTGGGGCGGGTTTGCGACGTGGCGAATGGAGGGTTCATGGATCGGGCGTCGGGCCCGTTCGCCGCGTCGGCCGGCGTTCGGCTCGGCCCTTCGGCCAGATGCGCACGGTGTCGACGCTCAGGCCGTCTGCACCGTCTGCGCCGTCAGCGCCTCCAGTTCCGCGTTGGCGCGCTCGGTGACGAGGGCCAGGACGCGGCCGGCGGCGGCCAGGTCCTCGGCGGGTATCCCGCCCCAGATACGGGCGGAGACGGGAGCGGTCTCCGCACCGACGGCGGCGAGCAGTTCGCGCCCCGCGTCGGTGGGACGCAGGTGTGCGCCGTCGGCGACGAGCAGGTGCCTGGCCAGCAGTTCGTCGAGTGTGGCGCGGATGCCGGCCGGATCCGTCTTGAGGTAGCCCTGGACCTGGGTGAGGAGATCGTCCGGTGTCTGCGGGGTGTCGGAGGTGATGGCGGCGCGCAGGGCGACCTGCTGCTGGAAGGTGGCGCCGTGCCGGGCCAGTACGTGCTCCAGCACTCCGCGGGCGGCGTAGTGGGCCAGGGCCAGGTCGCGGGCGTTGGCCGGGGGTGCGGAGGTCGTGTCCGCGGAGGTCGTGTCCGTAGTGGTGGACGCGCTGGTGGTCATGGTGTTGTCCCCCTGAGGTCTCTCGTCAGGTGCTCTCGTCGTTCGGTACGGGTGGAGCGAGAGGTACGTCGAGCAGGGCCGTCAGCTCGTCGGTGAACGCCTGTGTCCGCGGGGCGTCGAGGCCGCCGAGCGGCTCCAGCAGTTGCTGGAGCAGTTCCTGGACCACCGCGACGGCCCGCCGTGTGACGGCCTCGCCCTGCTCGGTGAGCGCCAGCTGCACGGCGCGCGGGTCGCGGGGATCGCGGGTGCGCTCGACCAGGCCGGCCGACTCCAGTGCGCGTGCCAGCTTCGACACGTACAACGCCTCCAGGCCGGTGTGGTCGGCGAGGCGGCGCTGGCTGGGCCGCTCGCCGGTGCGCCGCATGCCGAGCAGCGACGCGACCAGCGAGTACTGCGCATGGGTGAGACCCAGCGGAGCGAGCGCGCGATCGACCGCGACGCGCCATTTGTTGGCTAGCCGCCACACCAGGAAGCCGGGTGTGGGGCCCGGTGAACCCTTGCTCATGCCGAATAGAGTACATAGACATAATGTCCATGGCTACTATTTTTAGGAGCCGCTCCTGGAGCGGATCCTCGGCGGGCCTCGGCGCCCAGGGCGACAGCGCCGTCCCTACGACGGCGGCACCGGCCGCGGCGCGAGCGCCGGCGCTGGCGCGAGCGCCGGCGAGCAGCGGTCCTCGGACTCCACCGCCGGTGCATCACCGACCGCGGACTCAGTTCTCTGAGCCGGCCGTCGCCGGGGTCGCGACGGCCTGGTCCGGGCGCGCCCTGACGCATTCCTTCGCGCCGCCCGCCGCGGGGCTGAAGCAGGCCTGCACCGGCGTCCCCGGGTTCACCACGTTCATCAGTGTGTGGACGTAGGTGTCCGCCTCGCTGCGGCTGGTGACCCGCGCGCCGTGGTGGGAGCCGCCCCGGCCGCCCGCCCGCAGCTCGACGCGGTCGTCCACGACCGCGCCCCACATACGGGCCCAGCTCGCCCCGCATTCCTCGCTGTAGCGGATCTGGATCCAGGCCCCCGTGGCGGTCTCGTGCTCGGCGAGCGTCGTCGGCTCGGCCCCGCACTTCATCGTGATCGGGTCCTTGTCCTGACAGGCGTTGTGCCGACAGAGCGCTCCGGTGGCGGGGGACGGCGCGAGGGACGGCGGCGCCTCCTTGCCGTGCGAGGCGGGAAGGTTGAGGAGCACGAAGGTCCCTATGGCCACCGCACACAACGAGACCAGAGCGGTGAGGGCGGTGACGGGCCGGTGGCTGGTCGGGCGCGTGCGGTCGACGTCGGCCGGGGCTTTCCCGGCCGGGCCGGTGCCGGGCGAAGGTGTCCCGGGCGGGCCGGTGCCGGGCGAAGGCGTCCCGGGCGGGCCCTTGGTGTCCGGTGCCGTCTCGTTCTCACCGGTGCCGGAAGAGGCCGCGGTCGGGGCCGAGGGCGGCGCGTCCGTCCCACTGCCGTCGGGCTGCCGGGCCGGGACCGGCGCACTGTCCCCTTTCTGTGCAGTCCCGTGTGTCCGGTGCGTCCGGTGCGTCCGGGCGATGTCCAGGAGCGCCAGCGGATGGTCGGCCGACGCGTCGACGAGACGGCACAGCTCGACGACCGCGCTGCGGGGTGGCAGGCTCTTGCCGTTGAGGTAGCGCTCCCAGGACGACTTGCTGAAGGTCGTCCCGTTCGCGAGCTGCGCCAGGCTCAGACCGCTGCGCTGCTTCAACTCACGGAGTACGACGGCCAATCGAGCGCCCGGCGCCGAGGATGCGGCGCGTGTCATCCGCGCAGCGCCTTCCAGGAGCGCGGCCCCAGCATCCCGTCGACGACCAGGCCCGAGCGCTGCTGGAACGACTTGACGGCCCGCAGCGTCAGCGGGCCGAACATGCCGTCGATCCCGCCGGGTGAGATACCCGCCCGGCGCAGCAGACACTGCGCTTCGGCGACATCGGCGCCCGTGGCCCCGTAGACGATCTCGTCGTTGCGGCCCTGGTTGATGCCCGCCGACCACCTGCCGTCGACGCGGCTGATGCGGCAGCTGTAGGAGGGCGACGGCGAGGCCGCGGCGGTCGAGGGCGGGGCGGCGACGGCCGCCTGGGGGGCGCCGTCGTCGAGGCGCAGCATGAGCAGCAGCGCCGCCAGGACGGCCACGGCCAGGGCTACGACGCCCGCCGTGAGAGCGATGTGCGGGAAGCGGCCGGGGGCGGGCGCGGAGGCAGGTGGTGTCGTCGGCCCGATGAGGGTGACCGGTTCCGGTTCCGGTTCCGGTTCCGGTTCCGGTTCCTGTTCCTGCGTCGCGGGCCGGGGCTCCACGACGTTCCTGGCGCGGCGGCTGTCCCAGGTGTCGGCGGCGATCTCGTGCAGGGCGAGCAGCGGGACGGGGTCGGCTCCGGTGATCCGGGCCAGTGCCTCCACCGCCTCCCGGGGTGGCAGCGAGGTTCCTCCCAGGTACCGCTCCCACGACTTGGCGCTGTAACCGGTCTTGGCGGCGAGGTGTCGCATCGTCAGCTCGCCCTGATCCTTCAGCCGGCGTAAACGTTCCACCAACTGCCTCTCACAGGGATCGAGTTCGGCGGACAGCGCCTTGTAGCGCGACATGTTTCCCCCCATACGTTCATGAGCGTGAGCAGCGACCCCCTTCGCTGCTTCGCATTCTGCATGAGCCCGTCACATCTGTCACAGGCGTCCCACACAACCGTCCCGCCGACCCCTGTCCTCGCAGGTCAGCAGGGTGGTCGTCCCGAGGAACCGCCATCTGTGCCACAGCCGTGGCCAGGACGCCCCGGCGCCCTGCACCTTTGACCTCGCCACCCGGTCCCGTGGGGCGGGACGGGGGCGGATTCCACAACCGAAAGAGGAAAGCATGCGACCGAACGCTCTGGGCACGACCATCGCCGGACTCGTCACCGTTGTCGGCCTCGCCGCCGGCAGTGTGGCGACCGCGGGCACCAGCTTCGCGGCGACCGCGGCCTCCGCGCAGACGGCGGCGGTCGCGCAGCCCGCCGCCGTGACCGCGACGCAGAACTTCGGTCTGACCACGGCCGAGGCCAAGAACGTCCAGGACTTCCTCGCTGACTACTGGGGCTACACGGGCGCCATCGACGGTCAGCTGGGCACCAACAGCTGGAAGGCCTTCCAGCGCTGCCTCGCGAAGTACTGGGGCTACACGGGCGAGATCGACGGCGACCCCGGCACCAACACCATCAAGGCGCTGCAGCGTCTGCTGAAGGCCGACTACGGCTACACGGGTGACATCGACGGCATCGCCGGTTCGGGCACCCGGGCGGCGTTCAAGCGCTTCGCCGCCTGACCGTCCCACCCGTGCGACCCCGGCCCGTCCTTGAGGCAAGGA
>NZ_JBHWZP010000316.1:0-10482 GCF_042728395.1 Streptomyces sp. NPDC060205 | reverse complement strand
CCGGCCCCGCAAGGGCCGGTGACCGCCACCGTCGCGTTCGCGGAGTGGGGCCCGCGCTCAGACCGACGGCGGGATCTGAGCCGTGATCAGGGCCGGGAGCCTCGTCGTACGGGGCTTGGCGGTGATCTCCGCCACCGCGCGCGGCAGCGCCTGCTCCACGCCGTGGACCACGGACAGGTGACGGTCGGCGCGGCCGAAGGCGGTGTAGACCCACGGCCTGGAGAGCGCCTGCGCCGCGTCGCCGGGCAGCACCACGACCGCGGCGGGCCAGCGGACCCCGACGGCCTGGTGGGCGGTGAGCGCCCAGCCGTGCCGCACGGTCTGCTCCACCCGCTCCTTCGGTACGACGACGGGCGCGCCCGCGCACTCCAGGTGCAGCCCGTCGGCGTCGGCCCTCACCACCTGGCCCAGGACCGCACGGCCCGGCGTCGCGGAGTACGCGACCCGGTCGCCCGGGTCGAAGCCGCCGAAGCGGCCGGGGCCCGGGTTGAGCCGCTCCTTCAGTGCCGCGTTGAGCACGCGCGTGCCGGCCGCACCGCCGTGGCCCGGCGTGATCACCTGGGTCTGCCCGGCCGGGATGCCGATCGCGCGCGGCACCGAGTCGGCGACCAACTGCACGGTGCGGTGGATCGCCTCCCCGGCGTCCCGCACCGGAATGATCACGACTTCCTTGCCCGGTGCCTCGACCTGGTTCAGCTCGCCGATGCCGATGCCCGAGACCAGTTCGCCGACGGGGCCCGGGTCCGGGGTCCGTGAGGCGATCTGCGGGCACACCCGCGCGGCGAGCAGATCCGCGAACACCCGTCCGGGGCCCGCCGACCACAGCACGCCGGGGTCTCCGCTCAGGACGAGCCGGGCGCCGTCGGGCAGCGACTCGGCGAGCATCGCCGCGCTCTCGACGTCGAGCTGCGGGGCGTCGAGCACGATCAGGAGGTCGGTGCGGAGCATGCCGTCGCGGTCGCGCCCCGGGCCCTCCTCGCCGGAGAGCAGACCGGCGACGGTGGCCACGACCGCCGACGACGGATCCGGGTCCGGTGCCGCATCCCGCGCCTCCGCGCCGGCGAGCAGTTCCGCGAAGCGGCGGCGGCCGTCCGGGTGGTGGGTGGCCGCGCACACCCTCAGGCCGAGGGAGAGAGCAGCCGTCGCCAGGGACGCGGGCTCCGCGCGGGACGCCTCGCCGCCGGTGTGCAGGACCAGGCCGTGGCCCGCGACCGCCCGGATCAGTTCGGCCGCCGAGCCGGTCGCGGCCGGCTCCCAGGCCGCGGCGGCGCCCTCGTCCTTGGGCAGGGAGTTGACCACCCGGGCCAGTCCGTCGGCGAGGCTCTCCTCGGCGAGCGCGTACCGCTCCAGACCGATGAGGACGCGCACCGGACGGACCTCCTCGGCCTCCTCACCGTCCTCGCCGCCCTCGTCGTCCTGGGTGGCGTCCTCCACGGACCGCCGGGGCGCCGGGGGCGTGCCGCCGGGCTCGTCCAGCGCGTCCTGGAAGACCAGCGCGTCACCCTCGGCCAGCGCGCTCTGCACGGCCGCGTCGGGGTCGGGCACCGAGCGCTGCGCGAGCGCGGCGTGCAGCGCCGCGGCCTCCAGGGCGGTGTGCCCCACCAGCGCGGCCTGTTCGAGGAGCCACACGGTGACCGCGCGGCCCCGCCGCTCGTCGTCCGGACCGCACTCCGCGCCGAGCAGGGCCCGAGCGAACCCGTCGGCCTGCTCGGGGCGCACGCCCGCCACGCGCAGCAACTGCCAGGGGTCCTCGCGCAGTTGGCCGTCCGCCCCCTCGCCGAGGGTGGCGGCGGTCTGCGGTGCCAGCGCTTCCGGGGCACCGCCCCGCACGAGCACGGCGCGGACCGCGTCGACGGACTCCGACGCCATCGACGCCGGGGCGCCGGAGGGCACGGGCTGCGGGCGGCGCACCGGCTCCTGCGCGACCCTGCGCGCGGTGGGCTCAGGCCCGCTGAAGACGCTCGCCGAGGGCTTCTCGCCGCTCTCCACCGCCCGGACGGCCGCGAGCAGGTCGGCGGCCTTCCCACTCAGTGCCGTTCCGGCCAGGACCGGTCCGTCCTTCTCCGCCTTCCGCCGCTCGATCCGCTCCCGCAGCTCCCGCTGCGCGGCCAGCTCGGCCTCGGCCTCGGACAACTGGGCCGCACCCTCGGTGGCGCTCCCGGCGGGACTTCCGGCGCTCTCGGCGCTGTCGGCGGCCCCACCGTCCGCACCGGCGTCCCCGTCCAGGGGGCTGTCTGCGCCCGAAGAGCCCGCCGCGGTGTCCGCCGAGGAGCCTGACGCGGTGTCCGCCGAAGAACCCTCCACGGGGTCCGCCGAGGAGCGCTCGGCCCCGTCCGTCACGTCCGTCCCGTCCGCCGCGTCCGTCGTGTCTCCCTCGCCGGCGTCCTGCGAGGCGTCCCGGCGGGGTTCGGTGCCCGGCTGCTCCCCCGCGCCGGGCGTCCCGGACTCGGGACCGGCGTCCGGCGTCCCCGGCTCGGCTTCCTCCGCGGCGGCGGACGGCTCCGTGGTCACAGCGTGCTCCAGTCGTGATCGGGATAGTGGTGCACGGGCGCCGACACGTCGTCGAGCGCCCGGCAGATCTCGTCAGGAAGACTAAGGGTCTCCACTGACAACGCGGCCGTGAGCTGCGGCGCGTTGCGCGCGCCGATGATCGGGGCGGCCACCCCGGGCCGGTCGCGGACCCAGGCGAGAGCGACCTGGAGCGGCGTCACCGCCAGTCCGTCCGCCGCCGTCGCCACCGCGTCCACGATGCGGCTGGCCGCGTCGTCCAGATACGGCGCGACGAACGGCGCGAGCTGTTCGGAGGCGCCCCGCGAGTCCGCGGGCGTCGCGTGCCGGTACTTGCCGGTCAGGACGCCCCGGCCCAGCGGGGACGACGGCAGGAGCCCGATGCCCAGGTCCAGGGCGGCGGGCAGCACCTCGCGCTCGACGCCGCGCTGCAGCAGCGAGTACTCCATCTGCGTGCTCGCCAGCCGTGTGCGGGTCCCGGGGGCGGCGAGCTGCCAGGTCGCCGCCTTCGCGAGCTGCCAGCCGCAGTAGTTGGAGACCCCGGCATAGCGGGCCCGGCCGCTGCTGACAGCGATGTCGAGGGCCTGCAGGGTCTCCTCCAGCGGCGCGTCCGGGTCGAAGGCGTGGACCTGCCACAGGTCCACATGGTCCGTGCCGAGCCGGGCCAGCGAGGCGTCCAGGGCGGACAGCAGATGTCCCCGCGAGCCGTCGAACCGGCGGTCCGGGTCGGGCACACTGCCGGCCTTGGTGGATATGACGAGGTCCCGGCGGGGGACGAGGCCGTCCATGAGCTGTCCGAGCAGATACTCGGCCTCCCCGTCCCCGTACACGTCGGCCGTGTCGACGAGGGTCCCGCCCGCCTCCCAGAACGCCTTCAACAGGTCCGCGGCGTCGTGTTCGCCGGTGTCCCTGCCCCAGGTGAGGGTGCCGAGCCCGATGCGGGACACGCGCAGGCCGGTACGGCCGAGATGCCTCTGCTCCATGGTGGCTGAGATTACTGGCCGCAAGTCGACGTGTGGGAAGCCTGTGGACAACCTTCGTCACATGATCCGCAATGCTGTCCCTGCCGCTGGGCCCGGTGGCGCGCTAGGGTGCCGGACAAGGGACGTTACTGATCAGTAAGGGGAATCGGCCATGCAGCTCGGGATCAACCTCGGCTACTGGGGTGCCGGAATGGACGCGGACAACCTCGCCGTGGCCAAGGAGGCCGACCGCCTCGGGTACGCGGTCTGCTGGGCCGCCGAGGCGTACGGATCGGACGCGGCCACCGTGCTGAGCTGGGTCGCCGCCCAGACCGAGCGCATGGACGTCGGGTCGGCCATCTTCCAGATCCCGGCCCGCCAGCCCACGATGACCGCGATGACCGCGGCCACCCTGGACTCGCTCTCCGGCGGCCGTTTCCGCCTCGGCCTCGGCGTCTCGGGACCGCAGGTCTCCGAGGGCTGGTACGGCGTCAAGTTCGACAAGCCGCTGGCCCGCACCCGCGAGTACGTCGAGATCGTGCGCAAGGCGATGACCCGCGAGCGCCTGTCGTACGAGGGCGCGCACTGGACCCTGCCGCTGCCGGGCGGCCCGGGCAAGCCGCTCAAGCTGACCGTGCACCCGGAGCGCGAGCACATCCCGCTCTACATCGCCGCGATCGGCCCGAAGAACCTGGAGCAGACCGGCGAGATCGCCGACGGCGCCCTGCTGATCTTCCCGTCCGCCGACCATCTGGAGGACACCGCGATCAAGCACCTGCGCGCGGGCCGCGAGAAGGCCGGTCTGACGATGGACGGCTTCGACGTCTGTCCGACCGTGCCCCTCGCGCTCGGCGAGGACAAGGACGTGACGGCACTGGCTGACATGTTCCGTCCGTACACCGCGCTCTACGTGGGCGGCATGGGCAGCCGCAAGCAGAACTTCTACAACCAGCTCGCCCAGCGCATGGGCTACGAGCAGGAGGCCGCCGAGATCCAGGACAAGTACCTGTCCGGCGACAAGGAGGGCGCGGCGGCCGCCATCCCGCACCAGCTCATCGACCAGACCACGCTGCTCGGTTCCGTGGACCGCATCGCGGACCGGATGAAGGCCTACGCCGCCGCGGGCGTCACCACGCTGACGCTGGCTCCGGCGGGCTTCACCCTGGACGAGCGGATCGCCGCGCTGCGGGCCGGCACGGACGCCGCCGAGCGGGCCGGAGTCGCATAGCCGCGTCCGGCGGGACGGGACGGCTTCGCGGGACGGGAGAGTTCTGCGGCCGTGGTGGGGGCTCGGGGGGTCTTCCCCGCCACGGCCGTCACGGAGAACAACGCGCGACGGCCCGCTCGGTTACGCGCCCGGCATTCCCTGCGCGTCCACCGTTCAGCGGATTTGTCCGACACAGATGTTGCCGCACCCCTGGCTGCCCATTTGACTCGTTCTTTGCGGACTCCCGCAGGAGGCGGTGGTCGCGCGTGGAGGTGGCACAGTCATGCTTTCGGCCAGGAGTCTCTTCCAGGAGATCATCGACAACGACGAGTCCTTCCGGCTCTTCTGCTCCATCGCGGCGAGCGGGGAGACACAGGGAGGCTGGGAGAACGCGCGCATCGCGGCCCTCGTACCGGAGGCCGAGCGCGCGCTCGCACCCAAGATCACCCGGCACGGTGCCGACGAGGACAAGCACGGCCGGATCTTCAACGCCCTCATGAAGAAGCGCGGTCTCACACCGGTCGAGATCCCGCCCGGGACCGACTACACGATGCTCCTGGAGAAGAACGGCATCGGCCTCACGCACGACAAGCTCAAGCGCGACGAACCGCTCACCGTGCGGGACATCGTCACCTACCTGTCCCACAGCAGGGTCACCGAGCAGCGCGCCGCGGACCAGATGGTCATGCTCCGCAAGGACTTCGGGGACCATCCGGAGATCGGCAAGGCCGTACGGATGATCTCCGACGACGAGGACAACCACCTCGCGTACTGCCACGAGGAACTGCTGCGCTTCGCCCGGGCGGGACACGGCCGGACCATCCAGCGGACCCTGCGCGAGTGCGCGCTGGCCGAGGCCCGCGTCTACCGCGAGGTCAGCCTCGCCGTGATGGCCCACATGGGGCGCATCCTCGGCTGGTCGGGCCCCAAGGCGGCGCTCCTCGCCACGGGCATCCGCGCGATGTACGCCTACGAGCGGACGGTCGGCTGGCGGCGGATGGTCTCCCTGACGATGCCGGAGCGGCGCGACGCCCTCGGCGGCCCGGCGACGGCCGCACCCGGATACGCCTGACCGGCCGACTGCGCCCCACCCCACCCCCGACCGCCCACCGTCGGCCGACCACCCACGCGCGCGTGGCGCCTCGTACGCGTCACGCGCGCGTGGAGCCCGTCCGGGCCCGGCCGCATCCTCGGCCGCGACCCGCTACAGCCACCCCCGCCGCTTGAAGAGCCGGAACAGCAGCACCTCCAGGACCACCATGATCGCGATGACCGCCGGATAGGCCCACAGCCAGTGCAGCTCCGGCATGTGCTCGAAGTTCATGCCG
The DNA here is from genome assembly GCF_042728395.1 of Streptomyces sp. NPDC060205. NCBI lineage: Bacteria > Bacillati > Actinomycetota > Actinomycetes > Kitasatosporales > Streptomycetaceae > Streptomyces > Streptomyces sp. NPDC060205. The sequence goes on along the minus strand of NZ_JBHWZP010000316.1, from coordinate 4,477 downwards.
TAGATCCCCGCGATCATCGTGGGGACCGCGGCCATGGCCGCCCACGACGAGATCTTCCGCATGTCGTCGTTCTGCCGCACGCTCATCTGCGCCAGGTGCGCCGACAGGACGTCCGAGACCAGCCGGTCCAGGGATTCCACCGACTCGTTGACGCGGGTCAGGTGGTCGTTGACGTCCCGGAAGAACGGATGGGCCTTGTCGTCGACGAACGGCACCGCGGGGCCGGCCGCACCGGCGCCCGCCAGGCGGTGCAACGGCACCGACAGCGGCCCGGTGGCCCGGCGGAACTCCTGGATCTGCCGCTTGAAGGTGTAGATCCGGGACGCGGTGTGCCGCGAGCCGCCGTCGTCCGGCGAGAACACCTCCGCCTCCAGCTCCTCCAGGTCGGTCTGCAGCTCGGTCGCCACCTCCAGGTAGTGGTCCACGGTGGCGTCGGCGATCGCGTAGAGCACCGCCGTCGGACCCAGGCGCATCATGTCCGGGTCCTTCTCCAGCCGGTCGCGCACCGACTTCAGGGGCGCGCCCTCGCCGTGCCGCACGGTCACCACGAAACAGTCGCCCAGGAAGATCATGAGCTCGCCGGACGACACGGTGTCGCTGTCCGGCTCGTACGTCACCGGCTTGAGGACCGCGAACAGCGAGTCGTCGTACACCTCCAGCTTGGGGCGCTGATGCGCCTTGAGGGCGTCCTCGACGGCCAGCTCGTGCAGCCCGAACTCGTCCGTGACGAGATCGAACTCCCGCTCCGACGGCTCGTGCAGCCCTATCCACACGAAGGCGTTCCCGTACGCGCGTGCCGCGGCCAGCGCGTCGGACAGATCCTCCGGACCCTCGGTCCGGTGTCCGTCCCGGTAGATGGCACAGTCCACGATCACAGAGCGAATTCTCCTGTCACTGATTCTCCGGCGCACTCGGCGGGGCGCCTACGCTGGGCCGCATGCCCACCTTGATCCTTGTCCGGCACGGACGCTCCACCGCCAACACCGCGGGACTCCTCGCCGGATGGACACCCGGCGTCGCCCTCGACGAGCGCGGCAACGCGCAGGCGGCGGCCCTGCCCGGGCGCCTCGCGGAGCTGCCGCTCGCCGAGATAGTCAGCAGCCCCCTCCAGCGCTGCCAGGAAACGATCCGGCCGCTGCTCGACGCCCGTCCCGGCCTGACGGCCCACTCCGACGACCGCATCGGGGAGTGCCACTACGGAGACTGGTCCGGGCGCAAGCTCGCCGAGCTGTCGGGCGAGCCGCTGATGGAGGTCGTGCAGGCGCACCCCTCCGCCGCCGCGTTCCCGGGCGGTGAGTCCATGCGCGCGATGCAGACCCGGGCCGCCGAGGCGGTACGGGAGTGGAACGCGCGCGTGGAGCGCGATCACGGCAGCGACGCCGTCTATCTCATGTGCTCGCACGGCGACATCATCAAGTCGCTCGTGGCCGACGCACTCGGTCTTCATCTGGACCTCTTCCAGCGGATCTCCGTAGAACCGTGTTCCATCACCGCGATCCGTTACACACGACTGCGGCCATTTCTCGTACGCCTCGGAGACACCGGCGATCTCGCCTCCCTCGCGCCGCGCGAGGAGCCGTCCGGCGGCGACGCCGCGGTCGGGGGCGGTGCGGGCGCACCGTGATCGTCGGCCGCAGTAGGGTGAGGCGGTCGAAGCAGCGCAGCAGTTGTCAGCGGCAGACGCAAGTGACGGCAGAAGCAGTCGATCGATCCAATGGAGACAGGACGTGTCCCGTCAGGTGTTCCTCTACGACCCGCCGGACCGTTTCGTAGCCGGTACGGTCGGGCTGCCAGGGCGCCGTACCTTCTTCCTGCAGGCCTCCTCAGGCCCCCGGGTGACCAGTGTCGCCCTGGAGAAGACGCAGGTCGCGGCGCTCGCCGAACGAATGGACGAGCTTCTCGACGAGGTCGTACGGCGCACCGGCGGCATCGCCCCCGTGCCCGTGCTGCCCCCGACGGCGGTCTCCGACACCGCCCCGCTCGACACGCCCGTCGAGGAAGAATTCCGGGTCGGCACCATGGCCCTCGCCTGGGACGGCGACGAGCAGCGCATGATCGTCGAGGCCCAGGCTCTCGTGGAGCTGGACGCCGACTCGGAGGAGGACCTGGCCGCCGCCGAGGAGGAGTTGCTCCAGGACGAGGAGAACGGTCCTCCGATGCTGCGGGTCCGCCTCACCGGCGCACAGGCCCGGGCCTTCGCCAAGCGTGCCCTCGAAGTCGTCAACGCCGGCCGGCCGCCGTGCCCGCTGTGCAGTCTCCCGCTCGACCCGGAAGGACACGTATGTCCGCGCCAGAACGGATACCGCCGCGAGGCGTGAGTGAGGCCGAGCTGCTCACCGAGGGCGCCCTGACCGTCCGCGGCCGCATCCGGGAGGCCTCGAACGCGGTACTGCTGTGCGACGTGTCCCACGAAGGACGCGAGGCGACCTGCGTCTACAAGCCGGTCGCCGGCGAGCGCCCGCTGTGGGACTTCCCCGACGGCACCCTCGCCCAGCGGGAGGTCGCGGCCTACGAGGTGTCCGAGGCCACCGGCTGGGGGCTCGTCCCGACCACCGTGCTGCGCGAAGGGCCGTACGGCCGGGGCATGTGCCAGCTGTGGATCGAGCCGCCGGACGAGGAACCCGGTGACGGCCACGACGACGGCGACGGCGGCCAGGTCATCGACGGAGGCGCCGGACTGCTCGCGCTCATCGACGCCGAGGAACCCGGCGAGGGGTGGAAGGCCATCGGCCTCGCCGAGGTCGGCGAGGGGCGCACCGCCCTGCTCGTGCACGCCGACGACGAACGGCTGCGCCGGCTCGCCGTCCTCGACGCGGTCATCAACAACGCGGACCGCAAGGGCGGGCACCTGCTGCCCACCTCCGGGGGGCGGCTGTACGGAATCGACCACGGCGTGACCTTCAACGCCGAGAACAAGCTGCGCACCCTGCTGTGGGGCTGGGCGGGGGAGAAGCTCACCGCCGAGGCCGTCGAGGCCCTGGAACGGCTCAGGGAGGCCCTGGGAGGGCCGTTGGGCGTGCGGCTGGGGGAACTGATCACCGCGGCGGAGCTGGACGCCACACGCGCCCGTGTGGCCAATCTGCTCGCCTCCGGACGGCATCCCGAGCCCTCGGGGGAGTGGCCCGCGATCCCCTGGCCACCCGTATAGCCCGGACGCACACTTCGAGGCGACGCGCAAGGACGCCTGTCCGGCCATCTGCCCTGGTCCGGTTCGTATACGGAACATCCGTCCGGTTAGGCTCAAGGTATGCATGCCTGGCCCGCTTCCGAGGTCCCCGCCCTGCCCGGCAAGGGCCGCGACCTCAGGATCCACGACACCGCGACCGGTGGTCCTGTGACCCTCGACCCCGGTCCCGTCGCCCGTATCTATGTCTGCGGCATCACTCCGTACGACGCGACCCACATCGGTCACGCGGCGACCTACAACGCGTTCGACCTCGTACAGCGCGTGTGGCTCGACACCAAGCGGCAGGTTCACTACGTCCAGAACGTGACGGACGTCGACGACCCTCTGCTGGAGCGCGCCGCGCGGGACAACGTCGACTGGGTCTCCCTCGCCGAGCAGGAGACGACCCTCTTCCGCGAGGACATGACCGCCCTGCGGATGCTGCCCCCGAGGCACTACATCGGCGCGGTCGAGGCCATACCCGGGATCGTCCCGCTGGTCGAACGGCTGCGGGACTCCGGTGCCGCCTACGAACTGGAAGGTGACGTCTACTTCTCCGTGGAGGCCGATCCGCACTTCGGCGGGGTGGCCAACCTCGACGTGGCGGCCATGCGGCTGCTGTCCGCCGAGCGCGGCGGCGACCCGGACCGTCCTGGCAAGAAGAACCCGCTCGACCCGATGCTGTGGATGGCGGCCCGCGAGGGCGAGCCCAGCTGGGACGGCGGTTCGCTCGGACAGGGCCGGCCCGGCTGGCACATCGAGTGCGTCGCGATCGCGCTCGACCACCTCGGAATGGGCTTCGACGTCCAGGGCGGCGGCTCCGACCTCGCCTTCCCGCACCACGAGATGGGCGCCTCCCACGCACAGGCGCTGACCGGCGAGTTCCCGATGGCCAAGGCGTACGTGCACGCCGGCATGGTCGCGCTCGACGGCGAGAAGATGTCCAAGTCCAAGGGCAACCTCGTCTTCGTGTCCGCGCTCCGCCGCGAGGGCGTCGACCCGGCGGCCATCCGGCTCGCCCTGCTCTCGCACCACTACCGGGCCGACTGGGAGTGGACCGACCAGGTACTTCAGGACGCCGTCGCGCGCCTGGAGCGCTGGCGGGCCGCCGTGTCGCGGCCCGACGGCCCGTCGGCCGAGGCGCTCGTCGACGAGATCCGCGAGGCCCTCGCGAACGACCTGGACGCGCCCTCGGCCCTCGCGGCCGTCGACCGCTGGGCCGCGCTCCAGGAGGAGCGGGGCGGTACGGACGAGGGCGCCCCCGGCGTCGTCTCCCGTGCCGTGGACGCCCTGATGGGCGTAGCCCTCTAG
>NZ_JBHWZP010000315.1:0-10519 GCF_042728395.1 Streptomyces sp. NPDC060205 | reverse complement strand
CTCCACAGCCGTGTCAGCGCAGCTCCGCCCGGAACGCCACCGGGGTCGTGCCCGTGTGCTGGGTGAAGAACTTGGAGAAGTTGGCCGCGTCCGGGAAGCCCACGACGGCACCGATGCGGCCGATCGGCATGTCCGTGTGGGCCAGCAGGCGCTTGGCCTCCAGGACGACCCGTTTGTCGATGAAGCCCTTGGGTGTCTCGCCGGTGGCGGCGCGGACCGCGCGGACGAGGGTGCGCCGGGAGTAGCCGAGGGCGTCCGCGTAGGCGCTGACGCTGTGGTTGGTGACGAAGCCCTTCTCGACGGCTTCGCGGAAGCGGGTGAAGGTGCTGTCCGCCTGCGCGTGGGCCGCGTCGGCGGCGCCGGCCGCCAGATGGGCCAGGCGCAGCAGGAACGCGGTCAGGGTGTGCCGCAGCACGGCGGTGTGCAGGCTGAGCGGCAGGGTGCGCGTGTCGACGTACTCGCGCTCCAGCTGGGCGAGGGAGTTCTCCAGTCCGGTGAGCTGGTCGCGGTCGGGGCGCAGCAGCGGGGGCAGGTCGTAGCGGTAGAGGCCGGTCGCCTCGACGGTGGCGCGGGGCAGGAAGCCCGGCTGCATGATCAGGGCCGTGCCGCGGTAGTCCGCCGCCGAGGAGAAGCGGTGCACCTGGCCGGGCCGGATCCACAGGAGCTCGCCGTCCCCGGCCTCGTACTCGTCGAAGTCGATCATGTGGCGGACGGGGCCGCCCGTGAAGAGCAGGACGACATGGAAGTCGATGCGGTGGACGCGTTCGATCTGTTCACCCGAATGCCAGCTGCGGCCTGCTTCCATCGGGCCCACCTGCATACCCACACCGAGGACGCTGAGGTCGACGGGGAAGGGAAAGGTCTTGATCCCGGTCCGGCCGTCGTCCTGTCCGCTCTCACGTCCACCCTCGTGCCCGACTCCGTACTCGCCCTCGTACCCGCCTTCGTACCCGCCCTTGGATCCATCCTCGAATTGAGTACTTGTGTCCGCCATGTCCTTCTCTTACCGGCTCGGTCCCGCGATCGTTGTCCCACTTTCACCAAAGGCTGACACAGGGGCACCTTCCCCAGTAAAAGTCTGACTTTTAAGGTTGAAGGCATCAGAGCAGTTATCTGGCTTTCGGTGAGGATTTGTTGAAGATGAGCGCGCAGACACCTGACGGCTTGGAGTGGACCGACCTGGACCGGCGAGCCGTCGACACGGCCAGGCTGCTGGCGGCGGACGCCGTGCAGAAGGTCGGCAACGGCCACCCCGGCACCGCGATGAGTCTGGCCCCGGCGGCGTACACCCTCTTTCAGAAGGTGATGCGTCACGACCCCGCCGACCCGGAGTGGACCGGCCGCGACCGCTTCGTCCTCTCCCCCGGCCACACCTCGCTGACGCTCTACACCCAGCTCTTCCTCTCCGGCTACGAGCTGGAGCTGGACGACCTGAAGGCGTTCCGCACCCACGGCTCGAAGACGCCGGGACACCCTGAGTACGGTCACACGGCCGGGGTCGAGACCACCACGGGACCGCTGGGCCAGGGGGTCGCCAACGCGGTGGGCATGGCGATGGCCGCCCGCTACGAGCGCGGCCTCTTCGACCCGGACGCCCCCGAGGGCGAGTCCCCCTTCGACCACACCATCTGGGGCATCGTCTCCGACGGCGACCTGGAGGAGGGCATCTCCGCCGAGGCCTCCTCGCTCGCGGGCCACCAGAAGCTCGGCAACCTCGTCTTCCTCTACGACGACAACCACATCTCCATCGAGGGCGACACCGCCACCGCGTTCTCCGAGGACGTGCTCAAGCGGTACGAGGCCTACGGCTGGCACGTCCAGCGGATCGAGCCCTCGACGGACGGCGACACGGCCGGTGACATCGACGTGGCCGCCCTGTACGAGGCCCTGACCGCCGCCAGGAACGAGACCGGGCGGCCCTCGATCATCGCGATGCGCACGATCATCGCCTGGCCCGCCCCGAACGCGCGGAACACGGAGGCCTCGCACGGCTCGGCGCTCGGCGCGGAGGAGATCGCGGCCACCAAGCGCCTCCTGGGCTTCGACCCCGAGCAGTCCTTCGAGGTGTCGGACGAGGTCCTCAGCCACGCCCGGCGCGCCCTCGACCGCGGCGCCGAGGCCCATGCCGCCTGGAACAAGCAGCTCGCCGAGTGGCGCACCGCGCAGCCCGGGCACGCGAAGCGCTTCGACCGCATCGTGGCCGGACAGCTGCCCGAGGGCTGGGAGAGCGCGCTGCCGGTGTTCGAGACCGGCACGTCCGTGGCGACCCGCGCGGCCTCCGGCAAGGTGCTGCAGGCGCTCGGCGGGGTGCTTCCCGAGCTGTGGGGCGGCTCCGCCGACCTCGCGGGCTCGAACAACACCACCATCGACAAGACGTCGTCGTTCCTCCCCAAGGGCAACCCGCTGCCCGAGGCCGACCCGTACGGCCGCACGATCCACTTCGGCATCCGCGAGCACTCCATGGCCGCCGAGATGAACGGCATCGCGCTGCACGGCAACACCCGCGTCTACGGCGGCACCTTCCTGGTGTTCTCCGACTACATGCGCAACGCCGTCCGCCTGTCCGCGCTCATGCAGCTCCCCGTCACCTACGTGTGGACGCACGACTCCATCGGTCTCGGCGAGGACGGCCCGACCCACCAGCCGGTCGAGCACCTGGCCTCGCTGCGCGCCATCCCCGGGCTGAACATCGTGCGCCCGGCCGACGCCAACGAGACCGCGATCGCGTGGGCCGAGATCACCCGGCGGCACGCGGTGCAGCCGGCCCCGCACGGCCTGGCCCTCACCCGTCAGGGTGTACCGACGTACGAGGCCAATGCCGACGCGGCGAAGGGCGGCTACGTTCTGCGCGACTCCTCCACCCAGGCGCCCGAGGTGATCCTGATCGCGACCGGCTCCGAGGTGCAGCTCGCCGTGGCGGCACGCGAACAGTTGGAAGCCGAGGGAGTGGGCACCCGGGTGGTGTCGATGCCGTCCGTGGAGTGGTTCGAGGAGCAGTCCGCCGAGTACCGGGAGAGTGTCCTGCCGACAGCCGTGAAGGCCCGTGTGGCGGTAGAGGCGGGCATCGGTCTCACCTGGTACCGGTACGTCGGTGACGCCGGACGCATCGTCTCCCTGGAGCACTTCGGTGCCTCCGCCGACGCCAAGGTCCTGTTCGCCGAGTACGGCTTCACCGCCGAGAATGTCGCCGCGTCCGCGCGGGAATCCGTCGCCGCCGCCCGCGGTTGATCCGACTGCACGAAGGAAGATGATCACTGTGACCCAGACCGTCACCACCGCTGAACCCCTCAAGTCCCTCTCCGGCGAAGGCGTCTCCATCTGGCTCGACGACCTGTCCCGCAAGCGCATCACCTCGGGCAATCTCGCCGAACTCGTCGAGACCCGGCACGTCGTCGGCGTCACCACCAACCCCTCCATCTTCCAGGCCGCGATCGGCTCCGGCGAGGGCTACGAGGAGCAGCTCGCCGACCTCGCCGCCCGCCGCGTCACGGTCGACGAGGCCGTACGGATGATGACCACCGCCGACGTCCGCGCCGCCGCCGACATACTGCGGCCCGTGTACGACGCGACCGGCGGCCGGGACGGCCGGGTCTCCATCGAGGTCGACCCGCGCCTGGCCCACGACACGAAGGCGACGGTCGCCGAGGCCAAGCAGCTCTTCTGGCTGGTCGACCGCCCGAACGTCATGATCAAGATCCCGGCGACCAGGGCCGGACTGCCCGCGATCACCGAGGTCATCGGCCTCGGCATCAGCGTCAACGTCACGCTGATCTTCTCGCTTGAGCGCTACCGCGAGGTCATGGACGCCTACCTGGCCGGCCTGGAGAATGCCCAGGCCAAGGGGCTGGACCTGGCCACCATCCACTCCGTCGCCTCCTTCTTCGTCTCCCGCGTCGACAGCGAGATCGACAAGCGGCTGACGAAGGTCGGCACGGACGAGGCCCTCGCGCTCAAGGGCAGGGCCGCGCTGGCCAACGCGCGGCTCGCGTACGAGGCGTACGAGCAGGTCTTCGACGGCGAGCGCTGGAACGCCCTCGGTGGCGCCCGCGCCAACAAGCAGCGTCCGCTGTGGGCCTCGACCGGCGTCAAGGATCCGTCCTACAAGGACACGCTGTACGTCGACGAGCTGGTCGCGCCCGGCACCGTCAACACGATGCCCGAGGGCACGCTGAACGCCACCGCCGACCACGGCGAGATCCGCGGCGACACGGTGAGCGGCGGTTACGCCCAGGCCCGCGCGGACCTGGACGCCGTCGAGAAGCAGGGCATCTCGTACGACGAGGTCGTCGGGCAGCTGGAGACCGAGGGCGTCGCGAAGTTCGCGGTGGCCTGGGACGAGCTGCTGGACGCGGTCACGGTCTCGCTGAACAGCAAGGGAGTTGACGGCGAATGAGCAAGAACCCTCCCGAGGGAGCCCCGACGGAGGCGGCCGGTACGGAACCGGGCGCCTCCGGGCCCGGGCCCGACCGGGCGCCGCGGGCCAAGAAGGCCGCGAGCGCCAGGAAGACCGCAAGCGCCGCGAAGACCGCGGGTACCAAGAGCGCCGCCGTCGCCAAGAAGGCCGCGGGCGCCACGAAGAGTGCGGGTGCCGCGAAGACCGCGGGTGCCGCGAAGACCGTGGGTGCCAAGAAGGCCTCGCCTCGTCGTGCGAAGGCCGTTGCCGCCGCCGGCGCGGACGGCTCGGCGTCGGGCGCCGTGGACACGTCGGCGGTCGCGACCGCCGACGCGACCGCCGCCGATCTGGCGCCTCAGTCGCTCGCCGAGGTGCTGGAGCAGGGCGACGGGTGGGTCAATCCCCTCCGTGACCCGCAGGACCGTCGGCTGCCGAAGATCGCCGGGCCTTCCGGTCTCGTCATCTTCGGGGTGACCGGCGACCTGTCGCGCAAGAAGCTCATGCCGGCCGTCTACGACCTGGCCAACCGCGGCCTGCTGCCGCCGGGCTTCTCGCTCGTCGGGTTCGCGCGGCGCGACTGGGAGGACGAGGACTTCGCCCAGATCGTGCACGACTCGGTCCGCGACCACGCGCGCACCGAGTTCCGCGAGGAGGTCTGGCAGCAGCTCGCCGAGGGCATGCGGTTCATCCCGGGCGACTTCGACGACGACCAGGCGTTCGAGCAACTGCGCGCCGCCGTCGACGAGTTGGACAAGTCCCGGGGTACGAGCGGCAACTACGCCTTCTACCTCTCCGTACCGCCGAAGTTCTTCCCCAAGGTCGTCAAGCAGCTCAAGAAGCACGGCCTCGCCGAGGCGCCCGCGGGCTCCTGGCGGCGCGGCGTGATCGAGAAGCCGTTCGGCCGCGACCTGAAGACCGCGCGCGAGCTGAACCGCGTGGTGCACGAGGTGTTCGACCCGGAGCAGGTGTTCCGGATCGACCACTACCTCGGCAAGGAGACCGTCCAGAACATCCTGGCGCTCCGCTTCGCCAATCAGATGTACGAGCCCATCTGGAACCGGTCGTACGTCGACCACGTACAGATCACGATGGCCGAGGACATCGGCATCGGAGGCCGCGCGGGCTACTACGACGGCATCGGGTCCGCCCGTGACGTCATCCAGAACCACCTCCTGCAGCTGATGGCGCTCACCGCGATGGAGGAGCCCATCGCCTTCGACGCCGACTCGCTGCTCACCGAGAAGCTCAAGGTCCTCAAGTCCGTGAAGCTGCCGGAGAACCTGGGCGAGCACACGGTCCGCGGCCAGTACGCGGCGGGCTGGCAGGGCGGCGAGAAGGTGCGCGGCTACCTCGACGAGGACGGCATCGACCCCGGGTCGACGACCGACACGTACGCGGCCGTCAAGCTGGAGGTGGACAACCGCCGCTGGGCGGGCGTCCCCTTCTACCTGCGCACCGGCAAGCGTCTTGGCCGGCGGGTCACCGAGATCGCCGTCGTCTTCCAGCGCGCCCCGCACTCCCCCTTCGACTCCACCGCCACCGAGGAACTGGGGGCGAACGCGATCGTCATCCGCGTCCAGCCGGACGAGGGCATGACGGTGCGCTTCGGATCGAAGGTGCCGGGTACGTCGATGGAGATCCGGGACGTGTCGATGGACTTCGCGTACGGCGAGTCGTTCACGGAGTCCAGCCCGGAGGCGTACGAACGCCTGATCCTGGATGTACTGCTCGGCGACGCCAACCTCTTCCCCCGCCACCAGGAGGTGGAAGAGTCCTGGAAGATCCTCGACCCGATCGAGGGCTACTGGGACACGCACGGCAAGCCCGCGCAGTACGCCTCGGGCACCTGGGGTCCCGGGGAAGCCGACGAGATGCTCGCACGAGACGGACGGAGCTGGCGCAGGCCATGAAGATCGACCTGACCGACACCACGGCAAGCAAGATCAACAAGGCCCTCGTGCAGGGTCGCCGCGCCATCGGCACGCCAGCCGTGGGCATGGTCCTGACGATGGTCATCGTGACGGACGAGGAGAACGCCTACGACTCGATCAAGGCGGCCGAGGAGGCCTCGCACGAGCACCCCTCGCGCACCCTGGTCGTCATCAAGCGGCACGCCCGTACGCCACGCGACCGCACGAACTCCCACCTCGACGCCGAGGTACGGGTCGGCGCGGACGCCGGCACCGGCGAGACGGTCATCCTGCGCATGTACGGCGAGGTGTCCGACCACGCCGACTCGGTGGTCCTGCCGCTGCTGCTCCCGGACGCGCCCGTCGTCGTCTGGTGGCCGGTGGACGCGCCGAAGGTCCCGGTCAAGGACCCGCTGGGCGCCCTCGCGCAGCGCCGGATCACCGACATGTACGCGGTGGAGACCCCGCTGGACGCCCTGGAGGAGCGTGCCGCCGCGTACGCGCCGGGCGACACGGACCTCGCCTGGACCCGGCTCACGCCGTGGCGTTCCATGCTGGCCGCCGCCCTCGACCAGGCCCGCACGAAGATCGTCTCGGCGGCCGTCGAGAGCGAGGCCGAGAACCCGAGCGCCGAACTGCTCGCGCGCTGGCTGGAGGCCCGTCTCCAGGTCACGGTCGACCGGGTCGTCACCGCGGGGCCCGTGGTCACCGCCGTGAAGCTCGGCACCGAGAACGGCGAGATCGTCATCGACCGCCCCGAGGGCCCCCTCGCGACGCTGTCCCTGCCGGGCCAGCCCTCGCGCACCCTCGCACTGAAGGTCCGCAGCACGTCCGAGCTGATCGCCGAGGAACTGCGGCGGCTCGACGCGGACGAGATGTACGCCGTCGCCCTGCACGGGGACGACACCCGGAGGGAGAGCCGTGTCTGACTCACCGAAGCTCACCCACCGCCCCGAGTGGACCGCTCTGGAGGACCACCGGGCCGGGCCGTTCCTGCACGCGCACCTGCGTGAGCTGTTCGCGACGGACCCGGAGCGCGCCGAGCGCTACACCCTGCGCGTGGGCGACCTGCACATCGACTACTCGAAGCATTTGATCACCGACGAGACGCTCGCGCTGCTCCAGGAACTCGCCACCGCCACCGATGTGTTCGGCCTGCGCGACGCGATGTTCCGCGGCGAGCGGATCAACACGACGGAGGACCGGGCGGTCCTGCACACCGCGCTGCGCGCCCCGCGGGACGCGGTCGTGGAGGTCGACGGCGAGAACGTCGTGCCGAAGGTGCACGCCGTGCTCGACCGGATGGCCGGCTTCGCCGAGCAGGTCCGCTCCGGCAAGTGGACCGGCCACACCGGCAGCCGTATCCGCAACGTCGTCAACATCGGCATCGGCGGCTCCGACCTGGGCCCGGCGATGGCGTACGACGCGCTGCGCGCCTTCACCGACCGGGATCTGACGGTCCGGTTCGTGTCGAACGTCGACGGGGCCGACCTGCACGAGGCCGTCCGCGACCTCGACCCGGCCGAGACGCTGTTCATCGTCGCCTCGAAGACCTTCACCACCATTGAGACGATCACCAACGCGACCTCGGCGCGGTCCTGGCTGCTCGCCGGACTCGGCGGTGAACCGGCCGCCGTGGCCAAGCACTTCGTGGCGCTGTCGACGAACGCGGAGAAGGTCGCCGACTTCGGCATCGACACGGCGAACATGTTCGAGTTCTGGGACTGGGTCGGCGGACGCTACTCGTTCGACTCCGCGATCGGCCTGTCCCTGATGATCGCGATCGGCCCGGACCGCTTCCGGGAACTGCTCGACGGCTTCCACCTCGTCGACGAGCACTTCCGCACGGCCCCCGCCGAGTCCAACGCGCCGCTGCTCCTGGGCCTGTTGGGTGTCTGGTACGGCAATTTCTTCGACGCGCAGTCGCACGCGGTGCTGCCGTACTCGCACTACCTGTCCAAGTTCACGGCGTACCTGCAGCAGTTGGACATGGAGTCCAACGGCAAGTCCGTGGACCGGGACGGGAATCCGGTGGACTGGCAGACGGGCCCGGTGGTGTGGGGAACGCCTGGGACGAACGGGCAGCACGCCTACTACCAGCTCATCCACCAGGGGACGAAGACGATCCCGGCCGATCTGATCGGCTTCGTCAACCCGGTCGCCGAACTGGGCGGCGAACTCGCGGCCCAGCACGACCTGTTGATGGCGAACCTCTTCGCCCAGGGCCAGGCGCTCGCCTTCGGCAAGACGCCGGAGGAGGTGCGGGCGGAGGGCGTGGCCGAGGAACTGGTGGCGCACAAGACGTTCAAGGGCAACCACCCGACGACCACGATCCTCGCGCCCGAGCTGACCCCCTCGGTCCTCGGCCAGCTCATCGCCCTCTACGAGCACAAGGTGTTCGTCCAGGGCGCGATCTGGCACATCGACTCCTTCGACCAGTGGGGCGTCGAACTCGGCAAGGTCCTCGCCAAGCGCGTCGAACCCGCGCTCACCGAGGGCGCCGACGTCCCCGGCCTCGACTCCTCCACCAGCGCCCTCGTGGCCACGTACCGCACTCTCCGGAAGAAGTGAACTGACATGACTGCGATGCAGCTCGGTCTCATCGGGCTCGGCAAGATGGGCGGCAACATGCGCGAGCGCATCCGCCGCGCGGGCCACACCGTCATCGGATACGACCGCAATCCGGAGCTCGCCGACGTGAGCAGCCTGGCCGAACTGGTGGGCAAGCTCGAAGGTCCGCGGGTGGTGTGGGTGATGGTCCCGGCCGGTGCCGCGACCCAGTCCACGATCGACGAGCTCGGTGAGCTGCTTGAGCCCGGTGACGTGGTCGTGGACGGTGGCAACTCGCGCTGGACGGACGACGAGAGGCACTCCGAGGAGCTGGCGGCCAAGGGCATCGGCTTCGTCGACGCCGGCGTCTCCGGGGGCGTGTGGGGCCTGCAGAACGGCTATGCGCTGATGGTCGGCGGCGATGCCGGGCACATCGCGAAGGTGCAGCCCATCTTCGACGCCCTCAAGCCGGAGGGCGACGCGGGGTTCGTGCACGCGGGCAAGGTCGGCGCCGGGCACTTCTCCAAGATGGTCCACAACGGCATCGAGTACGCCATGATGCAGGCCTATGCCGAGGGCTGGGAACTGCTCGAAGCGGTCGACTCGGTGACGGACGTGCGCGAGGTCTTCCGGTCCTGGCAGGAGGGCACGGTCATCCGTTCCTGGCTGCTGGACCTGGCGGTCAACGCGCTGGACGAGGACGAGCACCTGGAGCGGCTGCGCGGCTTCGCGCAGGACTCCGGCGAGGGCCGCTGGACCGTCGAGGCGGCCATCGACAACGCGGTACCGCTGCCCGCGATCACCGCGTCGCTCTTCGCCCGCTTCGCGTCCCGGCAGGACGACTCGCCGCAGATGAAAATGATCGCGGCACTGCGCAACCAGTTCGGCGGCCACGCCGTCGAGTCCGCGAAGTAGGAGAAGCAGACATCATGGGCGATCTTCTTCTCGTCCGGCACGGCGAGACCGAGTGGAGCCGGTCAGGGCAGCACACCAGCTGGACCGACCTGCCCCTCACCGCCCACGGCGAGGAGCAGGCGAAGTCCCTCGTCCCGCTCTTCGCCGGGCGGACCTGCGCGCTCGTGCTCACCAGTCCGCTCCAGCGCGCGATACGGACGGCGGAACTGGCGGGGCTGACCGGGGCGGTCGTCGACCCCGATCTGCACGAGTGGAACTACGGGGCGTACGAGGGTGTCAAGACCGTCGACATCCACCGGACGCGTCCCGACTGGTACCTGTGGAACGACGGAGTACCGCCCGGTCCGGACGGGCACACGGGCGAGTCGCCCGCCGACGTGGGCGAACGGGCCGACCGGGTGCTCGCGCACGCGGCGAAGGCGCTCGACGAAGGGGATGTGGTCCTGGTGGCCCACTCCCACTTCCTGCGGGTGCTGACCGCGCGGCGGCTCGGGCTGCCCGCGTCGCACGGGCGGCTGTTCCGGCTGGACACGGCCACGGTGAGCCGGCTCTCGCTGGAGCATGGTCGCCCCGTCCTGGCGGAGTGGAACGCCAAGCCGTAGCGCTCTCGCGCTTCGGCGCGTCCCCACCGGCCCGCGGCCCCGGGCACCCGCTCGCCTGCGGGCCGGTGGGGGTGAGCCGCGCAGTTCCCCGCGCCCCTGAGGGGCGGAGGCAAGCCGGCCCGCTGTTCGGCTGCGGGCCGGTGGGGGTG
>NZ_JBHWZP010000314.1:0-10524 GCF_042728395.1 Streptomyces sp. NPDC060205 | reverse complement strand
CGGCAGGAGTCAGGCGGCCTTGCGCTGACTCCTGCCGTGCTCCCGCACGATCTCGGCGTACCGGCGTCCGCTCCCCTTCACCGTGCGCCGCTGCGTCGCGTAGTCGACGTGGACGAGGCCGAAGCGCTTGTCGTAGCCGTACGCCCACTCGAAGTTGTCCAGCAGCGACCACGCGTAGTACCCCGCGAGCGGCGCCCCCTTGCGGGCCGCGGACGCGCAGGCCGCCAGGTGCTGTTCGAGGTACTGGATGCGCTCGGGGTCGTGGACCGTGCCGTCGGGGCGTACGACGTCCGGGTAGGCGGAGCCGTTCTCGGTGACGTACAGCTTGCGCGCGCCGTACTCGTCCGTGAGGCGCAGCAGCAGGTTCTCGATGCCGGCCGCGTCGATCTCCCAGTCCATGGCCGTGCGCGGCACCCCGTGCCGGCGGACGGCGGCGGCGTACGGGGCGGGGCCCGTCGGGTCGTCCTCGATCGCCGACGGGAAGTAGTAGTTGAGCCCCAGCCAGTCCAGCGGCTGCGCCATGACCGCCAAGTCGCCCGCCTGCTCGGGGAGTTCGACTCCGTACACCTCGCGCATGTCCGCCGGGAAGCCGCGGCCGTGGACCGGGTCGAGCCACCAGCGGTTGGTGTGCCCGTCCATGCGCCGGGCCGCCGCGATGTCCTCGGGGCGCTCGGTGGCGGCCTCGATGTAGGACAGGTTGTTGACGATGCCGACCTGGGCGCCGGGCGCCGCGGCGCGGATCGCCTGGGTGGCGAGGCCGTGGCCGAGGAGCAGGTGGTAGGAGGCGCGGACCGCCGCCGTGAGGTCGGTCAGGCCCGGGGCCATCCGGCCCTCCAGGTGGCCGATCCACGCCGAGCACAGCGGCTCGTTGAGGGTCGTCCAGTGCTGGACGCGGTCGCCGAGGCGCTCGGCCACGACGGACGCGTACGCCGCCAGGTGGTGTGCCGTGTCGCGCTCGGTCCAGCCGCCCCGGTCCTGGAGCACCTGCGGAAGGTCCCAGTGGTACAGGGTGACCGACGGCGTGATGCCGGCCTCCAGCAGGCCGTCGATCAGCGCGTCGTAGAAGTCGAGCCCCTTGGCGTTCGCGGGACCGTCGCCGCCCGGTACCACCCGTGGCCAGGCGATCGACAGCCGGTACGCGTTGGTGCCCAGCTCCTTCATCAGGGCGATGTCCTCGCGCCACCGGTGGTAGTGGTCGCAGGCGACATCGCCGTGGTCGTCGCCGTCCACCTTCCCCGGTGTGTGCGAGAAGGTGTCCCAGATGGAGGGCGAACGGCCGTCCTCGGCGACGGCACCTTCGATCTGGTACGCCGAGGTGGCCGTGCCCCACACGAAGTCCTGGGGGAGTGCGGCGAGATCGATGGTCACAGAAGTCCTCTCGGAACGGGGGGAGTCGACGGGTGTGCGCGTGGTGGTCACTTGACGGCCCCGGCGGTGAGTCCGGCGACCAGATAGCGCTGGAGGAGCAGGAAACCGGCGACCACGGGCACGCTCACCACGAGGGAGGCGGCCATGACCTGGTTCCAGTACACGTCGTTCTGCGTGGCGTAGCCCTGGAGGCCGACGGCGAGTGTGCGCGTGGTGTCGTTGGTCATCACCGACGCGAACAGCACCTCGCCCCACGCCGTCATGAACGCGTACACGGCGACGGCGACGATCCCCGGCACCGCGGCGGGCACGACGACCCTGAAGAGCGCGCCGAGCGGCCCGTTGCCGTCCACCATCGCCGCCTCGTCCAGATCGCGGGGCACCGACTCGAAGTACCCGATGAGCATCCAGATCGAGAACGGCAGCGAGAACGTCAGATAGGTGAGGATCAGACCGATCCGCGAGCCGAAGAGCGCGATACCGGTGGCGTTGCCGATGTTCACGTAGATCAGGAACAGCGGGAGCAGGAACAGGATCCCGGGGAACATCTGCGTGGACAGCACGGTCACGGTGAACAGGCGCTTGCCACGGAAGCGGTAGCGGCTCACCCCGTACGCGGCGAAGATCGCGATCACCACCGACAGGACCGTCGCCGCGCCCGCCACGATCAGCGAGTTGACGAAGTACTTCGCCAGCGGGACCGTCGACCAGATGTCGATGTACGGGCGGATCGTCAGCCCGCTGGGCAGCCAGCGGAACTCCCCCGACACGTCCTCCAGCGGCTTCAGCGAGCTGGACAGCATCACGTACACCGGCAGCAGGACGAACCCGGTGAGCAGCGTGAGGAAGATCCGCCGCGACCACACGAAGGACCGGGGCGCGGCCATCGGCGAACGCCGCGCTCCCGCCGGCCTCCCGGGCCGCGCCGCCGTGGTGGTCCTAGACATCGGCCGCCCTCCGTCCGCGTGAGGTCAGGACGAGATAGACGCCCGTCACGACCAGCAGGAACAGCAGAAGCAGCACGGACATCGCGGATCCCGTCCCGAAGTTCCACGTCACGAACGACGACTGGTAGATATGGATCGAGATCAGGTCGGCCGCTTCCGGCGCCGCCTTGCCGAACAGCACGTAGGGCGTGTTGAAGTCGTTGAACGTCCACAGGAAGAGCACGAGGACCAGCACCTGGTTGACCGGGCGCAGCGACGGCAGCGTGATGCGGCGCAACTGCTGCAGCATCCCCGCCCCGTCGATGGAGGCCGCCTCGTACAGCTCCTTGGGGATGTTCTGCAGGCCCGCCATCACGATGAGGAAGGCGAACGGCCAGCCCTTCCACACCGACACGACGAGCAGCGCGACGAAGCTGTTGTCGCCGATCAGCCAGAAGGACGGGCTGTCGGTGAGGCCCAGCTGGTCGTGCAGTACGTGGTTCACCAGACCGTTGTCCCGCTGGAACATGAAGGCCCAGGTGATGACGGCCGCGTACACCGGAAGCGCGTACGGGACGAGGAACACGGCCCGCAGGAAGCCCCGGCCGCGGAAGTTCTCCTGCATGTACACCGCGGCCGTCGTGCCGAGCAGCCAGCACAGGCCGACGGAGAGCACGGTGAACGCGCAGGTGACGAAGAACGAGTGGAGCAGCGCCTTGCCGATGGGCGCGTCGAAGTCCACGGACAGGCTGTAGTTGTCGAAGCCCGCCCAGGGCGCGGCGCCCCAGTCGCGGATGTAGAACTGCGTGAGCTCCTTGAAGCTCATGACGATGCCGATCACCATCGGCACCAGATGGACGAGGAGTTCGAGCAGCAGGGCGGGCAGCAGGAGCAGATACGGCAGGGCTATCCGGCGTACCCGCCCGGTGCGGCGGCGCGGGGTGGGCCCCGTCGCACCGGGCGGTGCTTCCTCACCGACCGCGGGCTCGGCGGTCACGGTCATCGAACGCTCACTTCTTCGGCATCTGCTGCTGGGCCTCGTCGAGCTTCTCCTTGACCGAGGCCGTGGTGACCGGCCGGCCGGCCGCCGCGTCCGCGAAGAGCTCCTTCACGGCCGTGCCGACCGCGGTCTCGAACTGCGACTCGTTCGCCACCTGCGGCAGCGGGGCCGCGCTCTTGGCGAGGGTGTCCCGGATGACCTTCAGGGCGGGCGTGTTGAACGCCGGGTCCTGCTGGGCCGCCTTGACCGGCGGGATGGACCCGTACGTCTTGTTGAGGATCGTCTGCTCGTCCACGCTCGTCATGAAGTTCACGAACTTCACGGCGCCGTCGATGTTGTCGGTGTTCTTGAAGACGGCCATGTTGATGCCCGCCACCATGGAGTTGACGGCCGTGTCGGCGCCCGGGGTGCCGGACTGCACCGGCACCGGTGCGACGCCCCACTCGTCGTCGCTCATGCCGTGGGCCTTGAGCGTGGCCGCCGCCGTCTGCCACAGCACCATCGCCGTCTTGTCCTTGGCGAAGTCCTGGAGGGACTGGTTCTGCGCGTACTCGGCGTTGCCGGGCGCGACGACCTTGTCCTTGCCCATCAGGTCGACGTACTGCTTGACCGCCGCCACGGCCCCGTCGGAGGTGAAGTCGGGCTTCCCGTCGGCGTCGAAGAAGTCGGCGCCGTGCTGCTTGGCGAAGACGAAGACGTGGTGGATGTTCTCCGACAGGTTCGCGCCCTCGGCGCCCAGCGCCCACTTGTCGTCCTTGGAGATCTTCTTCCCGTCGGCGACCAGATCGTCCCAGGTGGCGGGCGGCCCGGATATCCCTGCGTCCTCGAACATCTTCTTGTTGTAGTAGAGGGCGTACGCCATCGAGTACAGCGGGACCGCCGCCGGGTCGGAGCCGGCCTCACCCGCCGAGCCGAGCGCGGACTCGACGAACCGGTCCTTGCCGCCGATCTTCCCGAAGTTCTTGGCGTCCCAGGGCAGCAGGGCCCCGGTCGCCTGGAGCGAGGCGGACCAGGTGTTGCCGATGTTGAGGACGTCCGGGCCCTGGCCCGAGGTGGTCGCGGCGAGGATGCGGTTGAGGAGATCCGACCAGGGGACGACCTCCAGCTTCACCTTGATGCCGGTCTGCTTCTCGAACTTCTTCAGCTCGGGAGTGAGGATCTTCTTGTCGGCCTCGATGCTCGGACCCTGGTTGGAGGCCCAGTAGGTGAGCGTCTTCGGCGAGTCGTTGGACCCGCCGTCCGCCGACGAGCCACCGCCGCACGCGGTCACGGCGGCCAGCAAGGAGACAGTGACCGCGCTCGCGGCCGCGGCTCGGGTTCTGCGCATGACGTCAGGCGTCCCTTCCTGAGGGAAAACAGAGGATCGTCGTGCGTTCACTTCCCGAACGACCCTCACGGCTTAATTTAGGACGTGAGTTAAGACCCGGAAGAAAGTCGCGTCAAGGGATAGCGCAGCGGTATCTTGCAGGTCGGGGGTACGGCGGGAAGGGAACACATGGCGGGGCGGAACGGGCGAACGGTACGTGACCTGCGACGAGGCAATCGCACGGCCGTGCTGAGGAGGCTCTACTTCGACGGACCGATGAGCCGGTTCGAACTCGGGCCCGCCACCGGGCTCAGCTCCGGCTCCATCAGCAACGTCGTCGCCGAGCTGGTGGCCGAGGGCCTGGTGGAGGAGGCGGGCAGCGTCGACTCCGACGGCGGCCGGCCCCGCACCCTGCTCCGGGTCGCACCCGCCAGCGGCCACATGATCGGCGTGGACGTCGGCGAGACCCGCGTCCGCGTAGAGCTCTTCGACCTGTCCCTGACCGAACTCGCCCGTACCGAACGCCCGTTGGAGCACCAGGGGTACGACGTCGACGTCATCGTCGGCCACATCCGCGACGGCGTCGCCGAGGTCCTGGCCACCGCGGGCATCGCCCCCGAGCGCCTGCTGGGCGTCGGCATCGGCGTACCCGGCATCGTGGAACGCACCGCGGCCGAGGGCGCCGTCGTGCACGGCCAGACCATCGGCTGGCCCGCCGTCCCGCTGGAGTCCCTGCTCCGCACCGCCTGCGGCCTGCCGGACTCCGTCCCGTACTTCACCGACAACGGCGCCAAGACCCTCGGCCAGGCCGAGATGTGGTTCGGCGCCGGACGCGGCGCGCGCAACGCGGTCGTGGTCCTCTTCGGCTCCGGCGTCGGCGCCAGCCTGGTCTCGGACGACGTGGAACTGGGCCGGGCCGTGGAATGGGGACACCTGACGGTACGGGTCAGGGGGCGCCGCTGCCGCTGCGGTGCGCTCGGCTGTCTGGAGGCGTACGCCGGGGCCGAGGCCCTGCTGCAGCGCTGGGAGGAGGCCGGGGGACGGCCGCCCAAGGGCGTCGACGAGGAGACGGCCCTCACGGCCATGCTGGCGGCGGCCTATCCGGTCGAGGACGGGGCCGCGGGCGGGACGCGCGGCGAGGCGGCCACGGGCCCCGGTGCGTCCGTGCCCGCGGGCGGCTCGGCGCCCGCCCGCGCGGCAGCCGGTGACGCGACGGCCGTCGGTGGGGCGGCCGGTGACGGGACCGCCGTCGGTGGAGCCGCCGGTGACGGGGCTTCGGGAGGCGCGGCGGCCGGCGGTGCGGTGGCCGGCAGCGGGGCGGGCGGTGGCGCGGCCGTCGCCGGTGGCGTACCCGACCCGGTGGCGCTGGCCGTCCTGGAGGAGACGGCCGAGTACCTGGGCGCGGGCCTGTCCGACCTGATCAACCTCTTCCAGCCCGAACGCATCCTCATCGGCGGCTGGGCCGGACTCCAGCTGGGCTCCCGCTTCCTGCCCGCCGTCCGCGCCCACGCCGTGTCGTACGCGCTGCGCCACCCGGCCGAACGGGTCACCATCGAACTCGGCGCCCTCGGACCCGACGCGGTCACGGTCGGCGCGGCGATCCTGCCGCTGGCCGACTTCTTCGCCCGCGGCGGCCGGCGTCCGGGCGCCGGACCGGGCTCGGGGGACACCCCGCCACCGGCCTGGCGCGCGGCCCTGGAGGAGCGCGCCCCGCACTGACGCCCCGCACGGGCGCCCGGTGCTCCCTGGTTTGCCGGGTGGCCCCGGCAGGTACCCGCACCCTGGCCGACAAGGGACTTCCGCCCCACGTGGCCCGACGAGGAGAGGAGCGGACCGTGAGCGAATACGGGACCAGGACGCCCGAGGAGAACGAGGGGCCCGTACCCCGGGACCTGCCGGACCAGCAGGTGCAGGAGGGCGAGGATCCCTGGGACGTCATCACGCCGCCCGAGCCGGGGCCGGACGAGGACGCGGACGGGGACGGGGACGCCGGCGGACGGGCGAAGCCCGAGACCGACGTCCCCGACACCGACGAGGCGGGCACCGGCCGGCAGGGCGACGAGGGGACGAGCACGGTGCACCCCGAGGATCCGGAGCCGGAGGAATCCCCCGCGTGAGCGCATGCCCGAGCCCCGGACCTGCGGCGGCGCCCTGAGCCCGCCGCCGCTCCGTCTCAGGCGAAGGCGTCGACGCCCGTGAGCTCCGCCGAGAGGGCCCACAGGCGGGCCGCGGACGCCGGGTCGATCGCGTACGCGCGTACGCCGGTCCGCGTACCGTCGGCCGGGGCGAGTTCCGCGATGTCGCAGTCCTCGCAGTACACCCCGCCCATGCCGGACAGCTGCGGAGAGGTCGCCGCCCACACCTGGGTGGCCGCGCCCTGCTCGGGGGACTTGAAGCCCTCCGGGTTGAGCGGGACACCGTTCTCGTCGATCCAGCCGCGCTCGACCATCTCCTGCCGGGGGAGGTGGCGCTGCAGAGGGGTGAGGATGCCGCCCGGGTGCAGCGCGAAGGCCCGTACGCCGGAGTCCTTGCCCAGGGCGTCGAGGTGCACGGCGAACAGGACGTTGGCCGTCTTCGCCTGTCCGTACGCCTCCCACTTGTCGTAGTCGCCGTGGTTCCAGTGCGGGTCGTCCCAGCGGATGTCCGAGGTGTGGTGACCCGTCGAGGAGACGGAGACGATCCGGGCGCCGCCCGGGGCGATCGCCGGCCAGAGCCGGTTGACCAGCGCGAAGTGACCCAGGTGGTTGGTCGCGAACTGCGCCTCCCAGCCGGGGCCGACCCGGGTCTCGGGGCAGGCCATGATCCCTGCGTTGTCGATGACGAGATCGATGGTGCGGCCCGAGGCGAGGAAGCGGTCGGCGAACGCGCGCACGCTCTCCAGGTCGCCGAGATCCAGCTCGTCCACCTCCACGCCGTCGATCCCGGCGACCGCCTCCTCGGCGACCGCCCGGCGCCGCGCGGGAACGACGACCCGGGCACCCGCCTTGGCCAGCGCGCGGGTCGTCTCCAGGCCGAGCCCCGAGTAGCCGCCGGTGACGATCGCGAGCTTGCCCGTGAGGTCGATGCCGGCGAGTACGTCGTCCGCGGTGCTGTGCCGGCCGAAGCCCGAACCGATCTTGTGCTGTGCAGTGGTCATGGGGCCGACGCTACGGATTGGAGCGCTCTCGAAGTCAAACGACGCCCCCGGAGAACGGGAAAGGCCCGGGAACAGGAAAAAGGGGAGCAGGGCCCCGGGAACGGGAAAGGCCCCGACCGGACGGGGGAATCGCGGTCGGGGCCGTCTGTGGGTGGCCACGGATGGCGGTCGCCTCTCGGCGGTGTGCTCCACAGGGCTTCAGCCGAACGATCTTCCCTGTGGGCGGAAGGTGAGGCCCGGGGACACTGTCCCATCCGCACCCACAGCTGATTTAACGGGAAACTACCGACGGGTGTTCCCAGGTCGGGGCCGTGTCGATCGTGATCTGCGTCACGACCGGGTCAGCTTCCCGCCGCCAGCGGGCTCTTGGCCAGGGAGGCCAGCAGATGGGCCGGGTCCCGGTAGACGGAGCTCGCTCCGGCCTTCTCCAGATCGGCGCGCGGGATGCCGCCGCACAGCACTCCCACGCACAGGACACCCGCTCCGGTGCCCGCGCGCATGTCCCAGACCGTGTCGCCCACGAAGAACGAGTGCTCGGCCGGGGCTCCGGCGAGTTCCAGGGCGTGCTCCACCGGATCGGGCGCGGGTTTGCCCGAGTCCACGTCGTCGGAGCTGGCCGTCGCTCTGATGACGTCGTCGGCGTCGATGGCCCGCCGGAGCGCCGACAGCTCCGCCCCGCCGGCGGAGGTGGCGAGTACGACCGTCCAGCCCTCGCTGTCGAGGCGCCGCAGCAGGTCACCGGCGCCGGGGAACGGGCGCAGCCGCTCGAAGTAGGTGCCGTAGAGGGTCTTGTGGGCGGCGCTGATCGCGTCGTCCTGCCCGGTGTCCCGCTCCTCGCCCAGCAGATGCGCGATCAGGTCGTCGGAGCCGAGGCCCACCGCCCGGTGGAGGTCGTGCATCGACACGTCGTGACCGGCCTGCCGGAACGCCTCCCACCAGGCCGTCACATGCAGATGGTTGGTGTCGACCAGAGTGCCGTCCACATCGAATACGGCCGCCCGCTCCATACGTCGTCCCTTCGTCGCGGTCCCGTTGTTCCAGGTGTCCCAGTACCGCGTCACGAAGCCCGTACGCCTGGGGGAGTCACCCGATCCCGCGTCCAGGCCAGCAGTTCCCCCGCCGACCAGGTGGTGACCACGCGCTCCGGGGGCACCCCGCACTCCTCGGCCCGCGCGCATCCGTACGCCTGCCACCCGAGCTGCCCCGGCGCGTGCGCGTCGGTGTCCACGGAGAACAGCACGCCCGCCGCGACCGCCCGGCGCAGCAGCCGCCGCGGCGGATCGAGCCGCTCGGGACGGCTGTTGATCTCGACCGCCGTGCCCGACTCGGCGCAGGCGGCGAACACGGCGTCCGCGTCGAACTCCGACTCAGGCCGCCCCCGCCCGGTGACCAGCCGTCCCGTGCAGTGCCCCAGCACGTCCGCGTGCGGATTCCGTACGGCGGCGACCATCCGGCGGGTCATCGCGGGCGCGTCCATCCGCAGCTTGGAGTGCACCGACACCACGACGACGTCGAGCCGTTCGAGCAGCTCCGGCTCCTGGTCCAGCGACCCGTCGTCGAAGATGTCGCACTCGATGCCGGTGAGCAGCCGGAAGGGGGCCCACCGCTCGTTCAGTTCCGCCACCACGTCCAGCTGCTCCCGCAGCCGCTCGGGGGACAGCCCGCGGGCCACCGTCAGACGCGGCGAGTGATCCGTGAGGACCGCCCACTCGTGCCCGAGGCGCGCCGCGGCACGGCCCATCTCCTCGATGGGGCTGCCGCCGTCCGACCAGTCCGAGTGCAGATGGCAGTCGCCGCGCAGCAGGGCCGTCAGCTCCTCGCCGCCCAGGACGAGGGGCTCCGCGGCCTCCTGCTCCAGTTTCTCCAGATAGCCGGGCGGCTGCCCGGCCAGCGCCTCGCGCACCACCTGCGCGGTCTTCGGCCCGATGCCCTTCAGCGACTCCAGCGACCCGTCGGCCGCCCTGCGGGCCACCTCGTCGGCGGACAGCTCTGTGACGACGCCCGCCGCCGTGCGGAACGCGCGTACGCGATAGGTGGGGGCCTGGGACCGCTCCAGCAGGAAGGCGATACGGTCCAGCGCCTCGGCCGGGTGCATGGCTCCAGCGTGGCCCAGCCGGGCCGGGTCCGCACGGCAGCCGACCGACCGGCCCTGTGCCACCATGAAATGCGAACCTCGTGGCGACAGGTACGGCCACGGCCGCGCCGGCGTCGCCGAGCGCCTCGACGACCGACACCGCCGCCCGGGCAGGCTTATCGGCGGCACGCGTGTGGAACCGGTGGGATCATGACTGAAATCGCCAGCCCTCACATCTCGTACCCGCGGATCACGGTTCTGGGCGTGCAGCCCGGCGATCCGCCCTTCCGCATCATGGAGATCGACGGCACCGTCATCGGTGAGGCCAGGAGCTTCACGGATGTCCTGGTGGCCGCGGCGGCGTACGGCGTCCCGGTGCACGACGCCGACGACCCGGACGTGGTCCGCTGGGTCGGCGGGGACAAGCTCACCTGGCATCCGAGATAGCCGTGCACCGGCCGGCGAAACGGCCGGGCCGAGGAGCCGGAGGGGGCGCGTCGCGCCGTGCCTTTCGCGCCGTGGTGAGCCGTCGCGGACGGCGCGACCCCGCGCATCGGCGGACCGCGGAAGCGGGCACGGCCGTGCATGGGGTCAGTGCGGCGAGGGCACTTTGATCTTGCAGCGCGCGTGACCCGAGGAGGGGAGTGGCACGTCCGGCAGGGGCGGAGGTGCCGCGTGGCACACGGGCCACGCGCGGGCGTCGTACGTACGGGC
>NZ_JBHWZP010000313.1:0-10598 GCF_042728395.1 Streptomyces sp. NPDC060205 | reverse complement strand
GGTGGTCCAGGCGGCCCGGAGAAGGCGGCTGGGGGAACGTGGTTCCACCGTAGAACGCCGTTCGAGGTCGCGCAAGCTGTGATTGGATGAGAGCTATGACACCGCCGCGAACACGCTCCGCCGAAGGACCTCCCCGAGGACGCCGGCGCGCTTCGCACTCGATGGAGGCCGTCCTCACCGCGGCCGTGGCCCTGCTCGACGAGGCAGGCGGATCGGCGCTGACGTTCCGCGCCCTCGCGACCCGGCTCGGCACGGGCGTCGGCACCATCTACTGGTACGTCTCCAGCAAGGACGAGCTCCTCGACCGCGCCACCGACCACGCGATCGGCGGGGTCCTGACGGCCGTCGAGGAGCAGCCCGACAGCGACGACCCGATCGCCGACCTGCGCGCGATGGCCATCACCCTGTTCGACGCGATCGTGGACCGGCCGTGGCTGTCGGCGTACTTCATGCGTAACACCGACGTCCAGGGCAACTCGTTGCGGCTGTACGAGAAGCTCGGTGAGCAGACCCTGCGCCTGGACCTGACACCCCGGCAGCGGTTCCACGCCGTCTCGGCGATCACGGGCGTCGTGGTCGGCACGGCCGCGGACCTGGGCATGGAAGTGCCGCAGGAACTGCTCGACGGCGACGTGGACCGCGACGCGTTCCTCGGCCGCTTCGCCGAGAGATGGCGCTCACTCGACGCCACGGACTTCCCGTTCGTGCACCAGATCGTCGACGAGTTCGCGGAGCACGACGACCGGGACCAGTTCATCGCCGCTCTGAACCTGACCCTCGCGGGCCTCCGCCTCCAAGCCGGAAGCCGACCCCGAACCCACTGACGCTCAGGGGAACGCGACCCAGGCTGCATCGCGTTCCCCGAAACCCTTCACCCGGCCAGGCACCACCGTGCCGCTCACGACCTCAGTCGAAGACGCGCACGGACTGAACGCTCCGGAAGCCGGTGGCGCCCAGCAGGTCACGGCTACCCGGACAGGGCGCCGCAGTCGTGGACCACGCTTCCGCCGATCACCGTGGCGCCGACGGACAGGGTGTCGATCCGCTGCGGGTCGACGGTCAGCAGGTCGTCCGAGAGGACGGCAAAGTCCGCCAGCATGCCGCGGGAGAGGCGGCCCTTGCGGTCGTCGGCGTGTTCGGCGTAGGCGGAGCCCACGGTGTAGGCGTACAGGGCCTGTTCGGCGGTGAGCGCCTCGGCCGGGGCCAGCGGGGCGCCGCCCGCGGTACGGCGGTTGACCATGTCGTGGATGCCGAGCAGCGGACTCCCGTGCGCGACCGGGGCGTCACTGCTGCCCGGGAGCACGGCCCCGGCGTCCAGGAGACTGCGCATGCGGTAGCAGAGTTCGGCGCGTTCGGGACCCAGCGCGGTGATCATTCCGTCGCCGATCTCGGAGACGAAGCGCCCCTGCGGAACGGGGACGATGCCGTTGTCCACCAGGCGGCGGACCTGCTTGTCGGAGGCGACGGCGAAGTGCTCGATGCGGTGGCGCGCGTCCCGGCGCGGGTGGGCGGCCTGCGCGGCCTCGAAGGCGTCCAGGACGACGTCGATGGCGGCGTCACCGATGGCATGGGCGGCGATCTGCCAGCCGCACCGGTGCGCCTCGGTGATCGTGTGGCGCAGCCACTGCTCGTCGAACTGGAGGAAGCCGACGTTGTCGGGTTCGTCGTGGTAGCCGCAGCACATGTGTGCCGAGCGGCCGATGAGCGAACCGTCCGTGGCGATCTTGGTGGCGCCGACCTTCAGTCGGTCGTCGCCGAATCCGCTGCGCAGGCCCAGGTCGAGCCCGAACCAGGTGTCACCGTCCCCGACGGCCCCCATGTCGTGCAGGACGGTCATGTAGGGCATGACCGTCGTACGGATCGTCAGTGCCCCTTCCTGGACGGCCCGGTGGAAGGCGTACAGGTCGGCCGGGCCGTGCCCGACGTGTTCGGCGGCGGCGATGCCCGGCTCGGTGAGGCTGGTGATGCCCTCGCTCACGCCCTGGTCGTTGCCGGCCCTGATGGCGGCGACGACAGAGTCGAGGGGCGAGGGACGGAACGCCCGGGTCACCAGGTGCTGGGCGGTTTCCTGGAGCAGTCCGGCCGCCCTGCCGTCCGGGTCGCGTTCGACATGGCCGCCGTCGATGTCGGGGACACCCAGTCGGCCGGTGAAGCCGGCCCGGGTGAAGGCCGCGGTGTTGCCCACGCCCATGTGGCAGGAGACGTGCTCCAGCCACACGGGGCGCCCCTGAGCCGCTTCGTCCAGGGCTTCGGCCGTGGGGTGGGCGCCGATCTTGTTCTGGTCGTAGCCCGCGCCGAAGAGCCACTCGTCGGGGCCCAGCCGCGCCGCCCGCTCGCGTACCGCGGCGTACAGGGCGTCGAGGGTGGGGACGGTCCGCGCGTGCAGGTCGAGTTCGAGGAGGCGGCGGCCTCGCATGCTCAGGTGCTGGTGGGCGTCGTTGAAGCCGGGCACCGCCGGGGCTCCGCCCAGGTCGTGGACCCGCTCCGCGGTGCATCCGGCGACTTCTTCGTCGAGGCCGACGATCCGGCCCCCGAAGACCCCGAGGGTGTGTGCGGTGGGCCGGTCCGCGTCGAGCGTGGTGAAGCGGCCGTTGGTGAACAGTGCGTCCAGGTGCATGACTGGTTCCTAGGAAGGGAGTTCGGGTGGCCGGCTTACGCGACGGTGGGGAGGCTCTCCCGCTCACGGGCTTCGGTGCCCGGGGCGTCGTCGCGGGGGCCCGAGCGGTAGCGGGCCAGGGCCAGCACGCAGACGGTGGTCAGCAGCAGGAGCGTGATGTAGTAGCCGACCACCGGCCAGTGGCCCGCGCCCCGGGTGAGCAGCCACTGAGCGACGAAGGGGGTGGAGCCGCCGATGATCGTGCTGCACAGCTGATAGGCCAGGGAGACGCCGGTGTAGCGGACCTTGACCGGGAACGCCTGGGACAGGAAGCCGGCCAGCAGCGCGTAGTAGCTGCATCCGGTGAGCACGCCCAGGGCCAGCCCCACCCCGATCAGTGTGCTGTCGCGGGTGGCGATCAGGAGGAACATCGGCACCGCGACGACGATGTTGGCGATCAGGGCGCCCGCCATCACCCGTACCGTTCCCACGCGCTGGGCGAGCAGTGCCGCCAGGGGCTGCCACAGGAACTGCAGGACGGCGAGGATCAGGAGGATGTCGAGCATGGTCTGCCGGTGCACGCCGAGGTCGCTCGTGGCCCAGGACAGTACGAAGGTGTTGGTGAAGTAGGCGGACGAGATGCCCATGGCACTGGCACCGACACCGAGCAGGACCAGCACGCGGGAGGTGCGGAACAGCTCGACCACGGGAATCTTCGGAGCGCCCTCCTCCTGCTGCCTGGCCTTCTCGAAGTCGGTGGACTCGGTGACCTTCAGCCGGATCACCAGACCGATGATCACCAGCAGGGCGGAGAGCAGGAACGGGACGCGCCAGCCCCACGTCATGAACGCGTCGTCGGACAGGTTTCCGACGGCGATGAAGACGAGGGTGGCCAGGACGGACCCGGCCGGCGAGCCCTGCTGGACCCACATGCCCGCGAAGCCGCGGCGCTTGTGCTCGGCGTTCTCGGTGGCCATGAGGACCGCGCCGCCCCATTCGCCGCCGACCGCGATGCCCTGCACGGCGCGGAGGAGGACGAGCAGGACCGGCGCGGCGGCGCCGATGGTGGCGTAGGTGGGCAGCAGGCCGATGAGGGTGGTGGCGGACCCCATCAGGACGAGGGTGGTGACGAGGACGTTCTTGCGTCCCACCCGGTCACCGATGTGGCCGAAGATCAGTCCGCCCAGCGGGCGGGCGAGGAAGCCGACCCAGAAGGTGGCGAAGGCCGCGAGGGTGCCGGCGGTGGGACTCGCGGTGGGGAAGAACAGCTTGCCGAACACCAGGGCGGTGGCGGTGCCGTAGATGTAGAAGTCGTACCACTCGACCGCGGTCCCGATGAAGGACGCGGTGGTGGCCTGTCTGGCTTTGCGGCCGGCGGCAGATGTGGTCTGGGGCATGGCTGACTCCGGGGATAAGCGGCGGTGCCGGCGGGGGATGTGACCTGTGCGCGGCGCGAGGCGGCACGAGGTCCTGCGTTGACCGCGACGCTGCGGGTGCCCGTTCGAACGGTGTTGTCCGGTCGGCCATAGTTTCGTGGCCCACCAGCCATACGGTCCAGTACCTTCTGAGCTGTACGGTCATACCTCGGAGGCATGACCGTGTCCGAGCGGGGATACGGTGGCGGGCGCCGAGCGGTGAAGACGCGGCGCCGACGCCACCGCGGCACGACGGAGGCACGATGGAACTGCGGGTCCTGCGGTACTTCCTGGCGGTGGTGGACACCGGTTCGATGACGGCCGCCGCCGCGCGCGTCCATGTGGCGCAGCCCTCCGTCTCACGCCAGTTGCGCTCCCTCGAACGGGAACTGGGCGCGGAGCTGCTCCAACGCACCAGCACGGGGGTCCAGCTCACGGCGGCCGGGCGCCGCTTCGTACCCGTCGCCAGGGATCTCACGCTGCGCGCCGCGCAGGGCACGGAACTGCTTCAGGCCGTGTCCGGTCAGAGCCCGCTCCAGTTCCGCGTGGCCTGCCCCAACTCCACCATCACGCACCTCATCGCCCCGTACGTCGCCGAGCTCGGCGGCCCCTTCACCGACGCCCGGGGCTGTGAGCCGGACCAGGTGTACGAGCGACTGCTGGCCGGGGACGTCGACATCGGCATCTCCACCGCTCCGCCGCCCGGCGGCATGGCGGCACGGCGATTGGGCGGGCGTCGGATCAGTGCCCAGATGCCCCCCTCGCACCCCATCGCCCAGGAGGGCGGCGGCGACCTGGAGCTGTCGAGTCTGCTCGAACACCCGGTCATCGTGGGTAGCCGGGCCAGCGCCGTGCGGCGCGCCCTCGACACCACCCTGTACGAGCAGAGCACACCACTGCGGCCCGCCTTCGAGCCGCAGTCCGAAGCCATGGCGCAGGCCCTGGCGGCCGCGGGCCACGGCGTCTGCGTCGTCGTCGACCATCCGCAGTTCGACCTGAGCGTGCGCCCTCTCAGCGCCCAGGGCCACCCGCTGGCCATCTCCCTGTACGCCGGTTGGGACCGCGACCACTACGCACACGACGAGATCGACGCGGCCGTACGGCAGCTGTCGGACTGGCTGACGGCCAACGACGGCGGCCGGAAGCCCGGCAGCCTGCACGGTGCGCGGCGAACGGCCGGCTGAGGCGGCTGCCCGCCGGGCCGCGCCCCGTTCCCTACCGCCCGCAAGCGGCTCTTGCGGGCCGAGGCAGGGATCCGAGGTCACAGGGCTCGGGTCCGGCGGGCAGGACTACAGGTCAGGCGGTGGGCCGCGGGGCACGCAGATGGACCCGCTTCACCAGTTCCTCCTCGTCGACCAGTTCGAGCATGGGCTTGCCCGGCGCGCACAGCATGGTCACCACGAACCGGGTTCGCGCGTCCGCCAGCGCGTTGCCGTCCTGGTAGTGGATGACGTCGCCGCCCGGCTCCCAGAAGGTGCCGCCGGCCTCCACGACGCGCTCGGGCTCACCCTCCAGCTCGAAGCGGACGGCGCCCTCGATGACGTACCCGAAGGCGGGACCCGAGTGCCGGTGCGGCGGAGTCCCCGGGTCGCCCGGCTCCCACTCGACGTGGATCGTCATGGCCGAGGCACCCTCCGGGACGGTGATCGGCGAGGCGTCCTGGAGCATCTTGGCGGCGGTCATCCAACCGGCCGTCGCCCCCTCCTGCGCATCGGCCCCGTGCATGTGTCCTGCATGGCTCTCTGACACTGTGTCGCACCTTCCTGGGTGATCGAACTGCTCGGCTCTTCCCAGGAATGACCGGACGTGCGGCGGATCTGTGACACGGGGTGCACTGCCGGTCCCAGCCCGTCAGCTGTCCGCCCGTTCGACGCCGAACAGTGTCACACCACCTGCCTGCAGACGGTCTGAAGAGCGGTGGGTACGTAGTCCCCCCTCCCCCCTCCCCACCATCGCCATAGCCACCGCCATCGCCATCGCCATCGACGGGAAGAGGCCGAAAAGATGAGAGTCGTTGTTGCAGGTGCCACCGGGCTGATCGGGTCCAGGACGGTCGCCGGGTTGCGGGACCACGGCGTGGAGGTCCGCCCTCTCTCGCGCTCCGACGGAGTGGACGTCGTCACGGGCGAGGGACTTCCCGACGCCCTGCGCGGCGCCGACGTCGTGGTGGACGTCACCGACGCGCCGTCCCGCGCACAGGCCACGAGTGTGCGGTTCTTCGAGGCGGCGACCGCCAACCTCCTGGACGCCGCCGCCACCGCAGGTGCCGAGCACTATGTGGCCTTGTCCCTGGTAGGCGCCGACCGTGCGCAAGCCGGGTACTTCCACGCGAAGGCACTGCAGGAGGAGCGGATACGGCGCTCGCCGATCCCTCACTCCATCGTGCGGGCCACGCCCTTCTTCGAGTCCGTGGACGCCCTTTCGCGCTCGACCGCCCACGCGGACGGCGTGCACGTGGCGCCCGTGCCGGTCCGGCCCGTGTCGACGCACGACGTCGCCGCCACGGTCGCCCATGTGGCCGTGGGGCTACCGCTGTTCGGCGTGCTTGAGGTCGCGGGTCCCGAGGAGCACCGTCTCGACGACCTCACCGCCAAGCTGCTGGCCGCCCGTGGTGCCCTGCGCGAGGTGGTATCCGATCCGCGGGCCCCGTTCTTCGGCGCGCTGCTCGACGGGCGGACGCTGCTTCCCGTAGCAGACGCGCATCTGGGCCACGAGTCGGTCGACCGTTGGCTCGCGGGTCGATGACGCCCAAGCCCGTGTGACACGAGAACCCACTGTTCGCAGGCGTGCCGAAGGTGAACGGGGCCGTCCGCGCACCTTCCAGGAGGCCGCTGTAGCATGAGCGATCTGTAGGACAGAAGGGGCACGGATGCACACCGGGGATGACGTCAACTCGCTTGAGCGGGCGACGGAGCAGTTCGTCGCGGTGCGTCCCCAGCTCTTCGGTATCGCGTACCGCGTACTGGGCAGTGCCGCGGAGGCCGAGGACGTGTGCCAGGAGACATGGGTGCGGTGGCAGAACGCCGACCGCTCGGACATCGCCGAACCGGCGGCGTTCCTGACCACCATCGCCACCCGCCTCGCGATCAACACGGCCCAGTCCGCCCGCGTGCGGCGCGAGGCGTATGTCGGACCGTGGCTTCCCGAGCCCATCGACACCAGCCCGGACCCGCAGGTCGGAGCGGAGCGTGCCGAAGCGGTCGAGATGGCGGTTCTCCTCCTGCTCGAAAAGCTCAACCCGGTGGAACGGACCGCGTACGTGCTGCGGGAGGCGTTCGACTACCCCTACCGGCAGGTCGCCGACATCCTGGAGACCAGTGAGGCCAACACCCGCCAACTGGTGAGCCGCGCCCGCAAGCACCTGGCCGCCGAGCGGCGGGAGCAGGTCGACCGGGCGGAGCACCGGCGGCTGCTGTCGGTGTTCCTCACCGCGGCACAAACGGGGGATCTCAAAGCGCTTGAGGACGTTCTCGCGGCGGACGTCGTCAGCTACACCGACGGGGCCGGCATGCGGGGCGCGTCGCGGATCCCGGTCGTCGGGATCACGCACGTCTCCCGCTACCTCGCTGCTTTCGCACCGCGTTTCTGGCCGCAGTCGGACGTCCGCTGGGTCGAGGCCAACGGGCGCGCGGCCGTTCTCGTCCTGTCCGGCGGGAACGCTGTCGCCCTTCTCTCCGTCGACGTCTCGGCGGAGGGCATCGACAGGATCATGTGGGTGATGAGCCCCGCCAAGCTCGCGCCCTTCGCGGCGTCGCAGGAGGTCTGAGCCCGTCACCGACGGGCGGGGCCGCCGTGGCGGGCCGTGCCGTCGGCCGGTGTCACGAGACCGTGTCTCGCCGGTCGCCCGCAGGTCCGTCCACGGGCAGGGCGGTCTTCGTCTGCTGTGCCGGTCACAGCTTCACACTCCGTGTCACAAACCCACGGGGCTGCTGGTCGTACTGGAGGACTACCCCAGCGATCGGAGCAATCGTGGCTATCACCGAGAAACGTCTTTCCACCATGGTGCTGGTGATCGGTACGGGCGGGGCCGGACTGCGGGCGGCGATCGAGCTGGCCGAGTCGGGCACGGACGTCCTGGCCGTCGGCAAACGTCCCAAGGAGGACGCGCACACGGCCCTGGCCGCCGGGGGCATCAACGCCGCGCTGGCGACCATGGACCCCGAGGACAGCTGGCAGCAGCACGCCGCGGACACGCTCAAGGAGAGCTACCTGCTGGCCGATCCCCGTACCGCCGAGATCGTCACCCGGGGCGCGGCCCTGGGGATCGACGATCTGGAGCGCTACGGCATGGCCTTCGCGAGGGAGGAGGACGGCCGGATCTCCCAGCGCTTCTTCGGCGCGCACAAGTTCCGGCGCACCGCCTTCGCCGGTGACTACACGGGCCTGGAGATCCAGCGCACGCTCATCAGGCGGGCCGCCCAGCTGAAAATCCCCATGCTCGACAGCGTGTACATCACCAGGCTCCTGGTGCACGACGGCGCCGTGTTCGGGGCCTACGGCTTCGACCTCAGCGACGGGCAGCGATACGTCATCCACGCGGACGCCGTCATCCTCGCGGCGGGTGGCCACACCCGTATCTGGCGGCGGACGTCCTCGCGGCGCGACGAGAACACCGGTGACTCGTTCCGGCTGGCCGTGAACGCCGGTGCCCGGCTGCGCGATCCGGAACTGGTGCAGTTCCACCCGTCGGGGATCATCGAGCCGGAGAACGCGGCCGGCACGCTCGTCAGCGAGGCCGCGCGGGGCGAGGGCGGCATCCTGCGCAACGCACTCGGTGAACGGTTCATGAGCCGCTACGACCCCGCGCGCATGGAGCTCTCCACCCGCGACCGCGTCGCCCTCGCCTCGTACACCGAGATCAAGGAAGGGCGTGGCACACCCAAGGGCGGCGTGTGGCTGGACGTTTCGCATCTCCCCCGACGGACGATCATGGAACGGCTGCCCCGGGTCTACCAGACGCTGCTGGACCTGCAGATGCTGGACATCACCCGCGAACCGATCGAGATCGCGCCCACCGCGCACTACTCGATGGGCGGAGTCTGGGTCAGGCACGACGACCACAGCACCGACGTACGCGGCCTGTACGCCATCGGGGAGGCGTCGAGCGGCCTGCACGGCGCCAACCGGCTCGGCGGCAACAGTCTCATCGAACTGCTGGTCTTCGGCCGCATCACGGGACAGGCGGCGGCCGTCTACTCCCGGCGACTGACCGCGCAGCCGCGCTCCGCGGCGGCGGTGGCGCAGGCGCGCGCCGAGATCGACGACCTGCTGGCGGCGGACGGGCCGGAGAACGTACGCGCCCTGCAGCGCGCCATCCGCAACACCATGACGGAGCACGCGGGCGTCGTACGCGACGAGGCGGGGCTGACCGCCGGGCTGGCCGAACTCGACGCGATCGAGAAGCGGATGGAGGACGTCGGCGTCCATCCCGACATCGCCGGCTTCCAGGACCTCGCGCACGCCTTCGATCTCAAGTCCGCGGCCCTCGCGGCCCGGGCAACGCTTGAGGCGGCGCTCGAACGCCGGGAGACCCGTGGCTGCCACAACCGCAGTGACCACCCGGACCAGGATCCCGCGCTGCGGGTCAACCTCGTGTGGTCGCCGAGCACGGGCATCACCCGCGAGAGCATCGCCCCCGTGCCGGACGAGATCGCCGCGCTCATGGAAGACGTGTCCACCGACGGAAAACTCGTTGAATAGCGCACCGTTTCGCCTTTCAGTCCTTTTCTGTCACAGGTCCCGCGGCTGCCCTGTCTTATCTGATGCAGACGCCAACAGGCTGCTGCGAGAACTTCGAAAGGGTTCACCATGAAGGTCGTAGTAATCGGCGGAACAGGCCTTATCGGTTCCAAGCTGGTCGCCAGGCTCACCGAACACGGTCACGAGGCGGTGGCCGCCGCTCCCAACACCGGCGTCAACACGCTGACCGGCGAGGGCCTGGCAGAGGTGCTTGAGGGTGCCTCCGTCGTGGTCGACGTCTCGAACTCCCCCTCGTTCGCGGACGACGACGTCATGGAATTCTTCCGCACGTCCACCACCAATCTCCTGAAGGCGGAGGCCGACGCCGGTGTGACCCACCATGTCGCGCTGTCCGTGGTCGGCACGGAGCGGCTCCAGGAGAGCGGCTATTTCCGTGCCAAGCAGGCCCAGGAGAAGCTGATCGAGGATTCTGGAATTCCGTACTCCATCGTCCACGCGACACAGTTCTTCGAATTCATGAAGGGCATCACCGCCTCGGCGACCGAGGGCGACACCGTGCGTCTCGCGCCCGTCAAGATCCAGCCGATCGCGTCCGACGACGTGGCCGCCGCCGTGGGCCGCACGGCCGCCGGCGAGCCCCTCAACGGCGTGCTGGAGGTCGCCGGGCCCGACGCGTTCCAGCTGGACGAGCTCGTCCGCAAGGCGCTCGCCGCCAAGAACGACCCGCGGACGGTCGTCGCGGACCCGAAGGCGCCGTACTTCGGTGCCGTGCTCCAGGAGACGACCCTCCTTCCGGGCGCAGACGCGCGGATCGCCGAGACCCGTTTCACCGACTGGGTCGCCCAGCAGCGGTGACGAGGGCGTAGGAACGAAGGGCGGCCCCCTGC
>NZ_JBHWZP010000312.1:0-10601 GCF_042728395.1 Streptomyces sp. NPDC060205 | reverse complement strand
CCACCCACCGACGGCGCCCCGTCAGGAGCGCGGGGAACTGCGCGACAAGGCCGCCCCTCAGGGGCGCGGGGAACTGCGCGGCCAGCCCCCACCGGGGCCGCAGTCGAAGGGGGGCGGAGGGAGGGGTCAGCCGCGGCCCGTGCGAGGGGGTTCGACCGCTCGGCCCCGGGTGGTCGTGCGCGGGCGATGCGGCTCCGCCCCGTTCGCGTGCGGCACGGACCCCGGCGGCAGGATCGCGTCGGCCGTGTTGACGCGCGGCAGGGCGTACGGATGGTGCACGGTCAGCCAGCGCAGCATCTGCTCGCGCACGGTGACCCGCACCGTCCACACGTCGTCCGCGTCCTTCGCGGTGACGAGCGCCCGCACCTCCATCGTGCTGGGCGTGGAGTCGGTCACGGCGAGACCGTAGTCGCGTCCGTCCCAGGCCGGGCACGCGCGCAGGATGTCGCGGAGCTTGTCGCGCATCTCCTCGACGGGCGCGCTGTGGTCCAGGTGGAAGAAGACCGTCCCGGTCATCTGCACCCCGCCGCGGGACCAGTTCTCGAACGGCTGCGAGGTGAAGTACGACACCGGCATCGTGAACCGGCGTTCGTCCCAGGTGCGTACGGTCAGGAAGGTGAGGGTGATCTCGTCGACCGTGCCCCACTCCCCGTTCACCACCACCGTGTCCCCGAGCCGCACCATGTCGCCGAAGGCGATCTGGAATCCGGCGAACATGTTGGCGAGCGTGGACTGCGCGGCCACACCGGCGACGATGCCGAGGATGCCGGCCGAGGCGAGCAGGGAGGCACCGGCCGCGCGCATCGCGGGGAAGGTCAGCAGCATGGCGGCGACCGCCACGACACCGACGATCGCGGAGACGACGCGCTGGATCAGCGCCACCTGCGTACGGACCCGGCGGACCCGGGCGGGATCGCGGTGGGCGTGCGCGTAGCGGGAGTACGAGGACTCGACGATGGCCGTCGCGATCCGCACCAGCAGCCAGGCCGTGGAGCCGATGAGGACCAGGGTCAGGAGCTGGCCGACCCCCGCGGAGTGTTCCTTGGTGAGTTTGGCCTCGTCGTACGAGCCTCTCAGCAGGGCCGCGCACATGACGAACTGCAGCGGAAGACGGCAGCGGCGCAGCAGGCCCCACAGCGGGACCTGGTGGTGGCGTTGATCGGCGCGTCGCAGCAGCAGGTCGACCAGCCAGCCGACGAGCAGCGTCACCACGAGCGAGCCGCCGATCACGATCAGCGGGCGAAGCACGTTCTCCATGCCTTCGACCGTAACCGGCC
Source organism: Streptomyces sp. NPDC060205 (assembly GCF_042728395.1). NCBI lineage: Bacteria > Bacillati > Actinomycetota > Actinomycetes > Kitasatosporales > Streptomycetaceae > Streptomyces > Streptomyces sp. NPDC060205. The sequence continues at coordinate 9,324 of NZ_JBHWZP010000312.1, read as the reverse complement.
CATGGGGGTCACTAACCTGTGGCCCCGGTCATATCTGAGGTGACGGTTCTGTCAGTGGCGGCTGGCACCATGGGCTCATGAACATCATGCTCTTCCATTCGACCTTCGGTCTGCGGCCCGCGGTGCGGGACGCTGCGGACCGCCTGCGCGCCGCGGGACACGAGGTGTGGACGCCCGACCTCTTCGGGGGGCGCACCTTCGAGACCGTGGAGGAGGGCAGGGCGTTCAAGGACGAGCTGGGCAAGGAGGAGCTGCTCAAGCGCGCCATCCTGGCCGCGGCGCCCTACTCGGAGCGGGGGCTCGTCTATGCCGGGTTCTCGCTGGGCGCGGCGACCGCGCAGACCCTGGCGCTCGGCGACGACAAGGCCCGCGGACTGCTGCTCCTGCACGGCACGTCCGACATCGCGGAGACCGCCTCGGTGGACGAGCTGCCGGTCCAGCTGCATGTCGCCGAGCCGGACGCCTTCGAGCCGGACGACTGGCTGACGGCCTGGTATCTGCAGATGGGCAAGGTGGGGGCCGACGTGGAGATCTACAGATACGCGGGCGCGGGACACCTCTACACCGACCCCGGTCTCCCGGACTACGACGAGGAGGCCGCCGAGGCCACCTGGCGGGTGGCGCTCGGCTTCCTCGAAACGCTGTAGCCGATCAGCACAGCTGCGGGGAATCAGACCGGGTCGTACGTCCGCTCGACCTTCTGCGTGCCGCTGCGCGTGCGGTACGAACGGGCCCAGGACGCCGTCCCGTTGGGGGTGGTGCGGTCGGAGAGGACGTAGTAGTCCATCTGTGCCCGCTCGGCGGTGAGGTCGAGGACGCCGTAGCCGTGGCGGTCGGTGTCGACCCAGTGGACATGCCGGTTGGCGGCCCGGATCACCGGTGACGCCAGGGCCGAGACCGTGCCCTCGGGCACCTTGACGAGGTCGTCGAGGTTGTCGGAGGTCACCGAGGTGACGACGAACTCGGTGGCGGCGGAGGCCGACAGCGGATACGTACCGGCGTTGTGGGGCACGTCGTTGGCCCAGGCCATGTGGATGTCGCCGGTGAGGAAGACCGTGTTGCGGATCGCGTTGTCCCGCAGGTGGGCGAGGAGTTCGCGGCGGTCGTCGGTGTAGCCGTCCCACTGGTCGGTGTTGAGGGCGAGGCCCTCCTTGGGCAGGCCGAGCAGTTCGGCGAGGGGCTTGAGGAGTTCGGCGGAGAGCGAGCCGATGGCGAAGGGGGCGATCATCACGGAGTTGCCGACCAGCCGCCAGGTGGTGTCGGAGGAACGCAGGCCGGTCTTCAGCCAGTCGAGCTGCGCCCGGCCCGTGAGCGTACGGTCCGGGTCGTCCACCGTGCCGTTGCCGGTCTTGACCTGCTGCGAGCGGTAGGAGCGCAGGTCGAGCAGGGAGAGGTCGGCGAGCCTGCCGAAGCGCAGCCGCCGGTAGGTGGTGCCCTCGGTGGCGGGGCGGACCGGCATCCACTCGAAGTAGGCCTGCTTGGCGGCGGCCTGGCGGGCGGACCAGGTGCCCTCGGCGCCCTCGGTGTGGTTCTCGGCGCCGCCCGACCAGGTGTCGTTGGCGAACTCGTGGTCGTCCCAGATCGCGATGACCGGGGCCACCGCGTGCAGGGCCCGCAGGTCGGGGTCGGTCTTGTAACGGCCGTGCCGGGTGCGGTAGTCGGCGAGGGTGACGATCTCGTGCGTGGGGGCGTGCGGGCGTACGATGGTGCCCCGGGTCGCGTACTCGCCGGTGCCGTACTCGTAGATGTAGTCGCCCAGGTGCAGCCAGGCGTCCAGGTCGCCGCGCGCGGCCAGGTGCCGGTACGCCGAGAAGTATCCGGCCTCCCAGTTGGCGCAGGACACCACCCCGAAACGCATCCCGGCCACGGCCGCGTCATGGGCGGGGGCGGTGCGGGTGCGGGCGACCGGTGAGTCGGTGCCGCCGCAGGAGAAGCGGAACCAGTGGTCGGTGGCGGGCCGCAGACCGCGGACGTCCGCCTTGACGGTGTGGTCGGAGGCGGCGGTCGCGGTGGTGGAGCCCTGCGCGACGATCGTCGTGAACGCCTTGTCCGTGGCCACCGTCCAGCCGACCTCGACGTCCGGGCCGAGTCCGGAACCGGGGGTCGCCTCGGCGGTGGGCGTCACCCGGGTCCACAGGAGGATGCCGTCCGGCAGCGGGTCGCCCGAGGCGACGCCGTGCAGGAACGCGGGGGCCTCGGCGGCGCGGGCCGGCAGCGCGGCGGCGAGCGGGGCCCCGAGCACGGCGGTGGCCGCGGCCGCCTTGACCACCGTACGGCGGCTGGGGGCGGGGGAGTCGGGGCCTGAGGGGCTGGTGAGGGATCTGATGCGACTGGTCACGGCCGGTCACATTACTGATGGGTAGGGCTTTCCGTAAGGAGAAATACGTGAAGGGCGGGCGAACGTGGAGAAGTTCGCCCGCCCTTACGGAACGCGTCACCCGTGGTGCCCCACGCGGGACGCGTTACTTGGTGACGCCCGCGTCCTTGAGCGCCTTCTGCCAGTCGGCGACCGTGCTCGGGTTCGTGATCACCTTGTCGTTGATCTTGATGGTCGGCGTCGAGTCGACACCCTTGGCGTTGTCGAACGTCTTGCTCATCCTCATCGCCCAGGCGTCGTACGTGCCCTTGTTGACGGCGTCCTGGAACTTCTTGTTGTCCTTCAGCGCGTCCACCGTGTTCGCCACCTTGATCAGGTAGCTGTCCTTGGCGAGGTCGTCGGTCGTCTCCTCCGGGTGGTACTTCGTGGAGTAGAGCGCCGTCTTGTACTCCAGGAACGCCTCGGGGCTGACGTTCAGCGCGGCGCCGAGCGCGCTCACACCGTTCTTCGAGCCCTCGCCGCCGAGGTTGCCGTCGAGGAACGTGCCGAGGGTGAAGGAGAGCTTGTAGTCGCCGTCCGTCATGCCCTTGTTGACGGTCTCGCCGACCGTCTGCTCGAAGGAGGCACAGGCCGGGCAGCGCGGGTCCTCGTAGAGGTGGACCGTGTTGTCGGTCTTGGACTCGCCGATGACGACGGTCGTGCCGTTCTTGCCGCTGGTGTTGGCGGGGGCGACGACCTTCGCGTCGGCCGCCGCGTCCCACTTGGAGGGCTCGTTGTTCTGTACGACGGCGTAGCCGATGCCGCCGGCTATCGCGAGGACCGCGACGATCGAACCGGCGACGACGATCTGCCGCTTGGCCTTGTCGCGCTTGGCCTGCCGCTCGCGCTCGATGCGCAGCCGCTCACGGGCCGCCGACTTCGAGGCCTGGCTGTTCCGCTTGCTCATGATGGGTTCTCCGTGGGTGTGGCAGATGTACGGGGACTGGTGTGCTCAGGCGAAGGCGGCCGAGCACGGCGGTCCACGCCGTCCCATCGAGTGCACGAAGAGCCGCGTACGGGTGGCCGCGACCCGGCGCGTGGGCCGCGGCAGCCGGCGCACCGGAGTGAGATGCACGGTCACCGCGGCGACCGCGACCAGCAGCGGGCGGAAGGTGGCGGCGGCCATCGCGTCCAGGAGCTGGGCCAGCGCCCGCTCGCCGCGGCGCAGCCAGGCGGCGGCGAGGAGGCCGACGCCGATGTGCGCGCCGAGCAGCAGCCAGGCGGCGCCCGGGTCGGCCTGGGCGAGCAGGGCCGCGGCGGGAGTCACCTCGCCGCCCGTCACCCGGGCCAGCGGGGTGCCGACCTCGCCGCCCCCGCAGAGCACGTCGAGACCGACCGAGCGCAACGGTCCCGCGACGGGGCCGCCCGCCCTCCCGTAACAGGCGTGCTGGCCCGCGGTGAACAGCGTGTCGGCGGCCAGTTCCAGCGGGATCAGCAGGGCGGCGATCCGTCCGAAGCCGCGCTCGCGGCCCGCCAGCGCGTACGCGACGACGAAGACGGCGCCGGCGAGGGCGGCCACGGTGGCCAGTGGCAGGGGGACCCGGGACAGCAGCACGTGCGACGCGGTGCTGAGCGTCACGACCAGTGCCGTGAACAGCGCCGCGCGCACGGCTCTGAGCTGGGTCCCGGATATGTCCATGGTTCCGAAGAGTCTGTCACGTACTCCTGTAAGGGACCCCTAAAGGGTTCCTGTGGGTGGTCGTGCGTGCCTACAGACCCGGGATCCGGCCGTTGCGGAACAGGTCCACGAAGATCTGGTGGTCCTCACGCGCGCGTGCTCCGTACTCGTGCGCGAAGTCGACCAGGAGGTCGCCGAAGTTCTCCTCGTCCCCCGCGATCGCCGCGTCGATGGCGCGCTCGGTGGAGAACGGCACCAGCTCGGAGTGGCCGCTCTCGTCGTCCGCCGCGGCGTGCATGGTGGCGGTGGACCGGCCGAGGTCGGCGACGACCGCCGCGATCTCCTCCGGGTCGTCGATGTCGCCCCAGTCCAGGTCCACCGCGTACGGCGAGACCTCGGCGACCAGCTGGCCCGCGCCGTCCAGCTCGGTCCAGCCCAGCCACGGGTCGGCGTGCGCCTGCAGGGCGCGCTGGGAGATCACCGTGCGGTGGCCCTCGTGCTGGAAGTACTCACGGATCGAGGAGTCCGTGATGTGCCGCGAGACGGCCGGGGTCTGGGCCTGCTTGATGTAGATCACCACATCGTTCTCCAGGGCGTCGGTGGCGCCCTCCAGAAGGATGTTGTACGAGGGCAGCCCCGCCGAGCCGATGCCGATGCCGCGGCGGCCCACGACGTCCTTCACCCGGTAGGAGTCCGGGCGGTCCAGGGACGACTCGGGCAGCGTCTCCAGATAGCCGTCGAAGGCGGCCAGAACCTTGTAGCGGGTGGCCGCGTCCAGCTCGATGGAACCGCCGCCCGGCGCGAAGCGGCGCTCGAAGTCACGGATCTCGGTCATCGAGTCGAGCAGCCCGAAGCGGGTCAGCGAGCGCGCGTCCCGCAGGGCGTCCAGCAGCGGCCCCTGGGCGGTGTCCAGCGTGAAGGGCGGCACCTCGTCGCTCTTGGCGCCCGTCGCGAGGGCATGGATGCGCTCCCGGTACGCCGCCGCGTACGTCCGGACCAGGGAGGTGATCTGCTCGTCGCTCAGCGCCTTCGCGTAGCCGATCAGGGCCACGGAGGCCGCGAGGCGCTTGAGGTCCCAGGTGAACGGGCCGACGTACGCCTCGTCGAAGTCGTTCACGTTGAAGATCAGCCGGCCCTGGGCGTCCATGTACGTGCCGAAGTTCTCCGCGTGCAGGTCGCCGTGGATCCACACCCGGGAGGTGCGCTCGTCCAGGTACGGGCCGCCCCGCTTCTCCTGCTCCAGGTCGTGGTAGAAGAGCCCTGCCGTCCCGCGGTAGAACGCGAACGCCGAGGCCGCCATCTTCCGGAACTTCACGCGGAACGCGGCCGGATCGGCGGCCAGCAGATCGCCGAAGGCGGTATTGAAGACGGCGAGGATCTCTTCGCCGCGCTGCTCGGCGCTGAGCTGCGGAACCGACATCGCTGGGTGCCTCCTGGTGCAGGTGGTGCATGACGAGTGGGACGGAATGTGCGGTCCGCCGGAGCGGTTGTCTCCGTCATGCTCCAACGGACGGGGGTGCGCGGGAGTGCCCGTTTACCGTCCGATGAAGGTACGTCCGAAGGTACGGGGGGAAGCGCCCACCCGTCACCCGACCGCCGCCCCTCATCGAGGCGCTGCGCGCCACAGTGCTTGACTCAAGTGTCAGTGCTCAGGCATAGACTTCGTGGCTGTCCCCCCAGACTGTCCGCAGCCGGTAGGGATCTCGTCGACGCCAGTTCTTCTTGGAGGCCGAAGCCGTGTCAAAGCCGCCGTTCACGCACCTGCACGTCCACACCCAGTACTCGCTGCTGGACGGTGCCGCGCGGCTGAAGGACATGTTCGACGCGTGCAACGAGATGGGCATGTCGCACATCGCGATGTCCGACCACGGCAACCTCCACGGCGCCTACGACTTCTTCCACTCGGCCAAGAAGGCGGGCGTCACCCCGATCATCGGCATCGAGGCGTACGTCGCCCCCGAGTCACGGCGCAACAAGCGCAAGATCAAGTGGGGTCAGCCGCACCAGAAGCGCGACGACATCTCCGGCTCCGGCGGTTACACCCACAAGACGATCTGGGCGGCGAACAAGACGGGGCTGCACAACCTGTTCCGGCTCTCCTCGGACGCCTACGCGGAGGGCTGGCTGCAGAAGTGGCCCCGCATGGACAAGGAGAGCATCTCCCAGTGGTCCGAGGGATTGATCGCCTCCACGGGCTGCCCCTCCGGCGAGCTGCAGACCCGGCTGCGCCTCGGCCAGTTCGACGAGGCGGTGAAGGCCGCCTCCGAGTACCAGGACATCTTCGGCAAGGACCGGTACTTCCTGGAGCTGATGGACCACGGCATCGAGATCGAGAGCCGGGTCCGTGACGACCTCCTGCGCGTCGGCAAGAAACTGGGCATCCCGCCCCTGGTGACGAACGACTCGCACTACACGTACGCGCACGAGGCGACCGCGCACGACGCGCTGCTGTGCATCCAGACCGGCAAGAACCTCTCCGACCCGGACCGCTTCCGCTTCGACGGCACCGGTTACTACCTGAAGTCGACGGACGAGATGTATGCCGTGGACTCCTCGGACGCCTGGCAGGAAGGGTGCGCGAACACCCTCCTGGTGGCCGAGCAGATCGACACGACCGGCATGTTCGAGGCGAAGAACCTCATGCCGAAGTTCGACATCCCCGAGGGCTTCACCGAGGTCACCTGGTTCCAGGAGGAGGTGCGCCGCGGCATGGCGCGCCGCTTCCCCGGCGGCGTCCCCGACGACCGCCAGAAGCAGGCCGAGTACGAGATGGACGTCATCATCCAGATGGGGTTCCCGGGGTACTTCCTCGTCGTCGCCGACTTCATCATGTGGGCCAAGAAGCAGGGCATCGCGGTCGGCCCCGGCCGAGGCTCGGCGGCCGGTTCGATCGTGTCGTACGCCATGGGCATCACCGACCTCGACCCGATCCCGCACGGTCTGATCTTCGAGCGGTTCCTGAACCCCGAGCGCGTCTCCATGCCCGACGTCGACATCGACTTCGACGAGCGCAGGCGCGTCGAGGTGATCAGGTATGTGACCGAGAAGTACGGCGCCGACAAGGTCGCCATGATCGGCACGTACGGCAAGATCAAGGCGAAGAACGCCATCAAGGACTCCGCGCGCGTGCTGGGCTACCCGTACGCGATGGGTGACCGGCTCACCAAGGCGATGCCCGCCGACGTCCTCGGCAAGGGCATCGACCTGAACGGCATCACCGACCCCAAGCACCCGCGCTACGGCGAGGCCGGCGAGATCCGCGGGATGTACGAGAACGAGCCGGACGTCAAGAAGGTCATCGACACCGCGAAGGGCGTCGAGGGCCTGGTCCGCCAGATGGGTGTGCACGCGGCCGGCGTGATCATGTCCAGCGAGCCCATCGTCGACCACGCCCCGGTCTGGGTGCGGCACACCGACAACGTCACGATCACCCAGTGGGACTATCCGCAGTGCGAGTCGCTCGGCCTGCTCAAGATGGACTTCCTGGGCCTGCGCAACCTCACGATCATGGACGACGCCATCAAGATGGTGAAGGCCAACAAGGGCATCGACCTGGAGATGCTCTCCCTCCCGCTGGACGACCCCAAGACCTTCGAACTGCTCTGCCGCGGTGACACCCTCGGCGTCTTCCAGTTCGACGGCGGCCCCATGCGCTCGCTGCTCCGCCAGATGCAGCCCGACAACTTCGAGGACATCTCCGCCGTCTCGGCCCTCTACCGGCCGGGCCCGATGGGCATGAACTCGCACATCAACTACGCGGAGCGCAAGAACAAGCGCCAGGAGATCACCCCGATCCACAAGGAGCTGGAGGAGCCGCTCGAAGAGGTCCTGGCGGTCACCTACGGCCTGATCGTCTACCAGGAGCAGGTCCAGAAGGCCGCCCAGATCATCGCCGGCTACTCGCTCGGCGAGGCCGACATCCTGCGCCGCGTGATGGGCAAGAAGAAGCCCGACGAGCTGGCGAAGAACTTCGTCCTCTTCCAGGAGGGCGCCCAGAAGAACGGCTACAGCGCCGAGGCGATCCAGGCCCTGTGGGACGTACTGGTCCCGTTCGCCGGCTACGCGTTCAACAAGGCCCACTCGGCCGCGTACGGACTGGTCTCGTACTGGACCGGCTATCTGAAGGCGAACTACCCGGCCGAGTACATGGCCGCGCTGCTCACCTCGGTCAAGGACGACAAGGACAAGTCGGCGGTCTACCTGAACGAGTGCCGGCGCATGAAGATCAAGGTCCTGCCGCCGAACGTCAACGAGTCCGAGCAGAACTTCGCCGCGCAGGGCGACGACGTGATCCTCTTCGGCCTCTCCGCCGTCCGCAACGTCGGCACGAACGTCGTCGAGTCGATCATCCGCAGCCGCAAGGCCAAGGGGAAGTACAACTCGTTCCCCGACTACCTCGACAAGGTCGAGGCCGCCGCCTGCAACAAGCGCACCACGGAATCCCTCATCAAGGCCGGCGCCTTCGACACGATGGGACACACCCGCAAGGGCCTTACCGCGCACTTCGAGCCGATGATCGACAACGTGGTCGCGGTGAAGCGGAAGGAGGCCGAGGGACAGTTCGACCTCTTCGGCGGCATGGGCGAGGCCGACAACAGCGAGCCCGGCTTCGGGCTCGACGTCGAGTTCACCACCGACGAGTGGGACAAGGCCTATCTGCTCGCCCAGGAGCGGGAGATGCTCGGCCTGTACGTCTCCGACCACCCGCTCTTCGGCCTGGAGCACGTGCTGTCCGACAAGGCCGACGCGGGCATCGCGCAGCTCACCGGCGGCGAGCACGGGGACGGCGCGGTCGTCACCATCGGCGGCATCATCTCCGGCCTCCAGCGCAAGATGACCAAGCAGGGCAACGCGTGGGCCATCGCCACCGTCGAGGACCTCGCCGGTTCCATCGAGTGCATGTTCTTCCCGGCGACGTACCAGCTGGTGTCGACGCAACTCGTCGAGGACGCCGTGGTGTTCGTCAAGGGACGCCTCGACAAGCGTGAGGACGTGCCGCGGCTGGTCGCGATGGAACTGCAGGTCCCCGACCTGTCGAACGCGGGCACCAACGCGCCCGTGATCCTCACCATCCCGGCCCTGAAGATCACGCCGCCCATGGTCAGCAGGCTCGGCGAGATCCTCAGCCACCACCGGGGCGAGAGCGAGGTGCGGATCCGGCTCCAGGGCCCGAGCAAGACCACGGTCCTGCGGCTCGACCGGCACCGGGTGAAGCCCGACCCCGCGCTCTTCGGAGACCTGAAGGTACTGCTGGGCCCGGCCTGCCTGGCGGTCACCGGCTGACGGGCCGACGGGCCTCCGGTTCTCCCGGTCTCCGGACCGGCGCGAGGGGCGCACCCGTGCACGGGTG
>NZ_JBHWZP010000311.1:0-10623 GCF_042728395.1 Streptomyces sp. NPDC060205 | reverse complement strand
CCCCCGGACCCCCGGGCCCCCGGATCCGGCTGCGGGTCCGGTGGGGGCGGGCCGCGCAGTTCCCCGCGCCCCTGAAGGGCGGGGCTGCGCCCCTGCCCTTCGGCGCCTGCCCTTCGTCGGGAGGGGGGCGGCCCCAGGTACCTAGGGGCGCGGGGAACTGCGCAGCGGGGGTTCGGGGGCGGAGCCCCCGAGGTAGTGAGGGTCAGGGGGACGTCGGGGCCGGGTCCGATGCCGGGACGCGGCGACGGCGGCGGCGCTTCAGGAGGGCCCAGGGGCCGCGCGGCCCCGTAGGCATCGCCGCGGCCACCTCCGTGCCCGGCTCCGACGCCGCCTCCGCGGCAGCCCGGGCCACCGGCAGGAACCCCTCCCGACGGGACACGTCCGGACGTTCCTCCTCCGCAGGCCACAGCCCCAGCGCCGCGCACACCGTCGGCAGCACGGCCATCGCCGCCGTCGCGTACCCCTCCGCCGAGGGGTGGTAGCTGTCCGGCCCGAACAGCTCGCGCGGGTTCTCCGCGAACTCCGGCCCCAGCAGGTCGCCGAGCGACACCGTCCGCCCGCCCTGCTCGACCGTGCCGATCGTCTGCGCCGCAGCCAGCTGACGCGAGGCCCGCCGCGCGAACCACCGCAGTGGCCGGTGGACCGGCTCGATCGTGCCCAGGTCGGGACAGGTGCCGACGATCACCTCCGCACCGGCCGTACGCAGTCGGCGTACCGCGGCGGACAGGTGACGGACCGAACGTGTCGCCGGCATCCGGTGCGTCACGTCGTTCGCGCCGACCATGATCACGCACACCTCGGGCATCCCGTCCGGATCGGCGAGGACCAGCCGGACCTGGCGGTCCAGGTCGTCCGACTGGGCGCCGGGCAGGGCCACGTTCCGCAACCGCACCGGCCGTTCGGCCACCGCCGCCAGACCGGACGCCAGCAGCGCGCCCGGTGTCTGCCGGGCCCGGTGCACTCCCTGCCCCGCCGCGGTCGAGTCACCGAGCATCGTCAGGCGCAGCGGTTCCTCCCCACCGGCGTACGCGTACCCGTACAGGCCGTCCGCGCTCGGTGGGTGCGGACTGCGCCCGTGGCCCACCTGCCGTTTCGCCAGCTGCACCTCGGCCAGCACCACTCCGACCGTCGCCGCGCCCAGCAGCCCGATCCCGCCGCCGCCGTACGCCGCGCCCGCCGCGATCCGCCGTGCCACCCTCGCCCTCGACAAGCTCGACATGCGAAGCCGCCACCTCCTTCTAGCCGTACACCCACTCCTTGCCCCGTACAGACCGTCGGTCAATCTCAACGCGGTGTGAACGCCCAGGAGGGGCTTAGGCTGACGGAACCACCCCGACCATTTCTTTTCAGCTCCGGAGACAACGGTGCAATTCCACGACTCGATGATCAGTCTCGTCGGCAACACCCCGCTGGTGAGGCTCAACAGCGTGACCGCCGGCATCCAGGCGACCGTCCTCGCGAAGGTCGAGTACTTCAACCCCGGCGGCTCCGTGAAGGACCGCATCGCCCTGCGCATGATCGAGGCCGCGGAGAAGAGCGGCGCACTGCAGCCGGGCGGCACGATCGTCGAGCCGACCAGCGGCAACACGGGTGTGGGCCTTGCCATCGTGGCCCAGACGAAGGGCTACAAGTGCATCTTCGTCTGCCCCGACAAGGTGAGCACCGACAAGATCAACGTGCTGCGCGCGTACGGGGCCGAGGTCGTCGTCTGCCCGACCGCGGTCGACCCGGAGCACCCCGACTCGTACTACAACGTCTCCGACCGGCTGGTCCGTGAGACGCCCGGAGCCTGGAAGCCCGACCAGTACTCGAACGCCGACAATCCCGCCTCGCACTATCACTCCACCGGCCCTGAGCTGTGGACGCAGACGGAGGGGCGGATCACCCACTTCGTCGCGGGCGTCGGCACCGGCGGCACCATCTCCGGCACCGGCCGGTACCTGAAGGACGCAAGCGACGGCAAGGTCCAGGTCATCGGCGCCGACCCCGAGGGGTCGGTCTACTCCGGCGGCTCCGGGCGCCCGTACCTCGTCGAGGGCGTCGGCGAGGACTTCTGGCCGACCGCGTACGACCGGACCGTCGCCGACGAGATCGTCGCCGTGTCCGACAAGGACTCCTTCCAGATGACCCGGCGCCTCGCCAAGGAGGAGGGCCTGCTCGTCGGCGGCTCCTGCGGGATGGCCGTCGTGGCCGCGCTGCGGGTCGCCGAGCGGCTCGGCCCGGACGATGTCGTGGTGGTCCTGCTGCCGGACAGCGGGCGCGGGTACCTCAGCAAGATCTTCAACGACGAGTGGATGGCCGACTACGGGTTCCTGGAGGACGAGGGCCCCAGCGCCCGCGTCGCCGACGTCCTCAGCGACAAGGTGCACGGCGCGATGCCGCAGCTCGTCCACATGCACCCCGACGAGACGGTCGGCGAGGCGATCGAGGTGCTGCGCGAGTACGGCGTCTCGCAGATGCCCATCGTGAAGCCGGGCGCCGGACACCCGGACGTGATGGCCGCCGAGGTCGTGGGCTCCGTCGTCGAACGGGAACTGCTCGACGCGCTGTTCACCCAGCGGGCCTCCCTCACCGACCCGCTGGAGAAGCACATGTCGGCGCCGCTGCCGCAGGTCGGCTCCGGTGAGCCGGTGGGCGACCTGATGACCGTGCTCGGCGCGGCCGACGCCGCGATCGTCCTGGTCGAGGGCAAGCCCACCGGAGTCGTCAGCCGGCAGGACCTGCTGTCCTTCCTCGCCAAGGGTGGCCGGCAGTAGAACGTCCGGTGAACCGCGCGCCCCGGAGCGGTACTTCCGGTGTGAGCGGTCACGGCGGAACTTCGTGGAAGTGGTACGAGCGCGTCACGTCCACGCAGCACACGCTTAACACGGGTACGGCACATTGGTGGATGTCGGCAAGGGCGGGAGCGGCTCCCCGCCCCGGCCGGCACCAGACGGCGCCAAGGACCTCCGGAGCGGCTCCCGGACCTCCATGGACGCCACGGACGCGCAGCTCGGCCCTGACCCGGCTCGCGTCCCTCGCGGGGACCGCCGTCGTCCCGCCCCCCGGCAACGGGGGTGCGGCGGCCCCCGCGCAAGCTTTACGAAGGGCCCGGTACCTGGTCAGGTACCGGGCCCTTCGGCGTGTCCGTCCGTCACCCGTCCCAGTCCGAGTCCTGCTTGGCCCGGCGCCGCCCGAAGAAATTCGGTGAGAAACGCGCGGCCTGGACCACGTTGACGCCGACGATGCCCACCCAGGCGACCAGCAGGCCGGGCAGATGGGCCACGCCGCCGCCGATGGCGGACAGGGGGACCGCGAGGACGAGGGAGACGATCCCGAAGCCGAAGCGCTCGCCCCAGGAGTCCGAGGACCCCTGCGGGGAACGCGCGTCCCGGGCCACCACCATCTGCTGTTCCGCGAGCTGGCGCCGCACCCGGCGGTCGACCGCGCCGTCGAGGCGCTGTTCGACCTTCTCCAGGAACGAGTCGACCAGCGCGGACTCGTAGTCGGCGCCCAGTTCCTTGCGTGCGTGCAAGGTGGCGTCGAGTTCCTTCTTGAGTTCGGCGTCGCGGGCTTCCATTCCGGTCATGCGTTCCACGGTAGGGAGCCGGGGCGGGCTTGGCACGGGGGTTAGCCCCCCTGTCCGCGCTGGGCCCGCCCCCACCGGTCCCGCCACCGGATCTAGCCGGTCAGCCCCTTCTCCTTCGCGTACGCGTTCGCCACGTCCTCCGGGTCCTTCTTGTCCTTGTCCACCTTGCGGTTCAGCTCGGTCAGATCCGCCGTGGTGAGGACGTTGCCGAGTTGGGCGAGGGCCTTGCGGACCGTCGAGTCGGCCCTGCGGTCGGCGACGAGGGGGACGATGTGCTGGCCGGGGATCAGGTTCTCCGGGTCCGTGAGGACGACCCAGTCGTTGGCCACGATGTCGGTGTCGGTGGTGAAGAGGTTCGCCACGTCCACGTCGCCCTTCTTCAGGGCGCCCTTCACCAGCGGCCCCGAGGAGTCCAGGGACTTGAACTCCTTGAACTCGACCCCGTAACGGCTCTTCAGACCCACCGCGCCCACCTCCCGCTTCTTCACCTCGGGCGCGGCGCCGATGACGAGCCTGCCGTTCTGCTTCTTCAGGTCGGCGAGGGAGGACAGGCCGTACCTGTCGGCGGTCTCCCGGGTGACGACGAACGCGTCCGAGTCCTCGGCCCTGCCGTACGGCAGCACCTGGAGCCCGGCGGGCAGGGCCATCGCGAGGGCGTTCTGCATCTCGCCCTCCTCCGTGGCCCGGGACTTGGGGAAGAGGTAGTGCAGGAGGGCGCCCTGGTACTCGGGGAGCAGGTCGATGTCGCCGCCCTTGAGCGCGGGGATGAGGATCTCGCGGGTGCCGAGGTTCGGACGGACCTTCGTCTTCACTCCGGCGGCCTCCAGGACTGCCGCGTAGAGGAAGCCGAGCACCTGGTTCTCGGTGAAGTTGGCGGTCCCGATGGTGACCCCGTCCTTGCTGGACCCGCCCCCGCCGCCACCACCCCCGTCCCCGTCGAGAGAGGTGATCCCACTGCTGCAGGCGGCAAGGACGGGAACGGAAGCGGCGGCGAAAAGCCCACCGAGGAGGGTGCGTCGGTTCATGGGGAAGCTCCTAGCGGCATGGGTTGCCCGTGAGGTCTTGGTCTTGAGGGGCGCGGGGAACTGCGCGACGGGGGCGAGGGGGCGGAGCCCCAGCCCTTCAGGGGCGCGGGGAACTGCGCGACCAGCCACGACGGACCCGCAGATCCAGCGCGACGGCCGGCGGCGGTTCCTACGCCGGCCGATGCCGGAACAACACCCGCTGAACCCCGCTCAGCGCGAGGTCGAGCACAACGGCGACCAGAGCGACCAGCACCGCCCCGCCCAGCACCTGCACCAGATCCCGCTGGGCGAGCCCGTCGAACACGTACCGCCCCAGCCCCCCGAAGGACACGTACGCCGCGATGGTCGCCGTGGCCACCACCTGGATCAGCGCCAGCCGCAGCCCCGTCATGATCAGCGGCAGCGCGAGCGGCAGCTCCACCTGGAAGAGGACCTGGTGCCAGCGCATCCCCTGTCCCCGCGCCGCGTCCTTGACGTCCGGATCGACGGCCGTCATCCCCGCGTACGTGTTGGTCACGATCGACGGCACCGCGAGGGCGACCAGCGCCACGTACACCGGCCACATCGACAGGCCGCTGGCGAGGAAGACGAGCACGACCAGGCCGACGGTCGGCAGGGCGCGCCCGAAGGACGCGAGGTTGATGGCGAGGAACGCGCCCCGGCCGGTGTGTCCGATCAGCAGGCCCAGCGGCAGCGCGATCGCGGTGGCCACGAGGGTCGCGAGCAGCGAGTACTGCAGGTGCTCGGCGAGCCGGTGCCCGATGCCGTCGGGCCCGGTCCACTGCTCGCCGCCGACCAGCCAGCCGCCGAGGTTCTTGAAGAGTTCGTACATGTCAGGCTCGCCGCCTCTTCCACGGGGTGAGTACGTACTGGACGGCGACCAGCAGGGAGTCCGCGACGAGCGCCAGCAGGAGCGTCAGGACGACTCCCACGATCACCGGTGTCGGGAAGTTGCGCTGGAAACCGTCGGTGAAGAGCTGGCCGAGTCCGCCGTCGCCGATGTACGTGGCCACGGAGACCAGCGAGATCGACATGACCGTGGCGATCCGGACCCCCGCCATGATCACGGGGAGTGCGAGGGGGAGTTCGACGGTGAGCAGGGTGCGCAGCGGGCGCGTACCCATGGCCTTCGCCGCCTCCTTCGTCTTCGCGGGGACCGAGTCGAGGCCCTCGACCGTGTTCCGGAGCAGGACGACGAGGGTGTAGATCGTCAGTCCGACGACGGTCGTGGTGCGGGTCAGTCCCGAGACCGGCAGGAGCAGGACGAAGACCGCGATCGACGGGATCGTGAACAGGACGTTCGACAGGCCCAGGAGCACCCCGCGCAGGGGCCGGATCCGGTGGGCGACCACGGCCAGCGGCAGGGAGATCAGCAGGCCGAGGAGGACGGCCGACAGAGCCGCCTGCAGATGGGAGAGCGTGAGGGTGGTGAGGTCGTCGGTGTGGTCGCCGATCCACGACCAGTCGATGCTCATCACGCCACCAGGGCTTCCGCGTGGGCCAGCCCCGCGTGCCGGTGGATCTCGTCGCGCGAGGTCACACCGGTGAGGGTGCCGTCGGCGTCGACCCGGGCCACGAGTCCGGCCGGGGAGGCGATGGACTCGTTGAGGGCGGCGAGCAGGGAGTCGGTGTCGCGCAGGGGGCGGACGGGGAGTTCGGTGGTTGCGCTGTCGCTCTTCGCCCCGCCGGCCGCGGTGGGCCCGGTGCGCCAGTGCAGGGGTTTGCGGGCGCCGTCCAGGACCAGTTCCCAGGTGCCGCCCTTGGGGGCCGGGGCCTGCGGGATGCCCTTGAGCGAGGTCAGGGACAGCAGCTTGAGGCCGCGTTCGGCGCCCAGGAAGTCCGCGACGAAGTCGTCCGCCGGGCGGGCCAGCAGCTCGGCCGGGGTGGCGCACTGGACGAGATGGCCGCCGGTGCGGAAGACGGCGATCCGGTCGCCGAGGCGTACCGCCTCGTCGATGTCGTGCGTGACGAAGACGATCGTCTTGTTCAGCTCCTTCTGGAGCCGCAGCAGCTCGTCCTGGAGCTGGGTGCGCACGACCGGGTCGACCGCGCCGAACGGCTCGTCCATCAGGAGCACCGGGGGGTCGGCGGCGAGCGCGCGGGCCACGCCGACGCGCTGCTGCTGGCCGCCGGAGAGCTGGTGCGGGTAGCGCTTGCCGGCCTCCGCGCTCAGGCCGACCGTCTCCAGGAGTTCCGCGGCCCGGGAGCGGGCCTTGCGGCGGCCCCAGCCGAGGAGCAGCGGCACGGTCGCGATGTTGTCGAGGACCGTGCGGTGCGGGAAGAGGCCCGACTGCTGGATGACGTAACCGATGGAGCGGCGCAGGTCGGCGGCGTCCTGTTCCAGCACGTCACGGCCGCCGACGCGGATGGTGCCCGAGGTGGGGTCGACCATCCGGTTGATCATCCGGAGGGTGGTCGTCTTGCCGCAACCGGAAGATCCCACGAGGACGGTCACGCCCCCTTCCGGCATCTCCAGGGAGAGGTCGTGGACCGCGGTGGTGCCATTCGGGAAACGCTTGTGGACCGCGTCGAACTGGATCATGAGGTGTCCCTTGCCCGGCTGCATATAGTCATGCAGAGTTCTCTCTACTTGAATAGCTTGTCAACGGTGTGGTGTTGATCGCTGGTTTCTTGTGATCGACAGGCAAGACCGAATGCCCGGTTTGAGGGGAGTTTGCGCTCTATGTCGTCTCGGGATGTGGACACGCCGAGTGCGGGGACGTACGGCCTCGTGGTGCTGGACGGTTACAGCACGGGTGTCGCCGACGTCGTACGGCTCGCCGACGGGTCCGCGCGGCCCGTCCCCGGCACCGACGCGATGAAGCGTGTCGAGGAGTCCTGGGACGCGGCCCGGCGCATCGCCGCCACCGGCCGCGTGTACGGCCGCTCCACCGGAGTCGGCGCGAACCGGAACGAGGACGTGCCCACCGAGGCCGCCGCCGAACACGGTCTGCGCCTGCTGCGCAGCCACGCCGGGGCCATCGGCGCCGAACTGCCCGCCCGCGAGGTCCGCGCGATGCTCGCCGTCCGGGCCAACCAGCTCCTCGCGGGCGGCGCCGGTCTGCGCCCCACCGTCGTCACGGCGCTGTGCGAGGCGCTGGAGAGCGGCGCCTACCCCGTCGTGAACGAGTTCGGCTCGGTCGGCACCGGCGACATCGCGGCCCTGGCCCAGGTGGGCCTCGCGATGGCGGGCGAGCACCCCTGGCGCGACGGCGAGGGGGCCGGCCTGTCGGTGCGGGCGGGCTCCGGTGCCGTCGAGCAGGCGGGCGCCCCCGAGCCGCAGCCGCTCGACAACAACGACGCCCTCGCGCTCATCAGCAGCAACGCCCTCACCCTCGGCCAGTCGGCGCTCGCCCTGCACGAACTGCGCGGACTCATCGGGGCCACCCAGGTCGTCGCCGCGCTGTCACTGGTCGCGGTCGACGGCTCGTACGAGGCCTACGCGGCGCCCGTCCACGCCGCCCGGCCGCACCGCGGCTCGACCGAAGTGGCCCGCCGGATGCGGGAGATGATCGGCGCCCCCGACCGGCCGACCCCGCCGCTCGGCCGGATCCAGGACCCGTACGGCTTCCGGTGCGTGCCCCAGATCCACGGACCCGCGCACGACGCGGCCGACGCCCTGGAGGAGGTCCTCTCCGTCGAGATCAACGCCGCCGCCGAGAATCCGCTGATCTGCGCCGACGACATGGCCGCCTACCACCACGGCGGCTTCTACCAGGCGCAGCTCGCCCTCGCCCTCGACCACTTCAGGCTCTCCCTCACCCAGGTCGCCCGGCTGTCGACGTCACGCCTGTCGACCCTCAACGAACCCTCCTACACCCGGCTGCGCCCCTTCCTCGCCGACCACGAGCCCGCCTCCTCCGGCGTGATGATCCTGGAGTACGCAGCCGGGGCCGCCCTCGGTGACCTGCGGGCCTTCTCCGCACCCGCCTCGCTCGGCCACGCTGTACTCTCCCGGGGCGTCGAGGAACAGGCGAGCTTCGCCTCGCTCGCCGCTCGCCAGACCCTGCGCGCGTGCGGCGCGTACCGTCTCGTGGTCGGCTGCGAACTCGTGGCCGCCGTACGGGCGTTGCGTCAGCGCGGCCTGCGTCCCGACCCGGAGCTGCCGGTGGGCAGGGCACTGGAGATCGCCGAGTCGGTGCTCGACGCGGATGCGACCGACCGGCCGCTCACGGACGACGTGACGGCGGCGGCCGGGCTGCTCGACCGGTTCACGGACATCTGGAGTGGGGGTACGGCATGAGCGTGGACGGGAACACGAGCGTGAAGAGGGGCATGGACAGGGACATGGGAACGGGCCCGGACAACGGTGACGCGCGCGAGGCGAACGGTACGAGCGAGGCGAGCGGGGCGAGGACGGACGACCGGAGCGGGAGCGAGGGCGAGGGCGGCGGCGGGGGCGGCAAGGGCGCCGGGGTGCCCGACGCTCCCGCCGGGCGGCTGCAGGCCCTCTTCGAAGGGCACCGGCTGACGCCCACCCAGCGGCGCATCGCCCACAGCATGGTGCGCCGGGCCGCCGACGTGCCGTTCCTGTCGAGCGTGGAACTGGCCGAACTCGCCGGGGTCAGCCAGCCGTCCGTCACCCGCTTCGCCGTCGCCCTCGGCTTCGACGGCTACCCGGCGCTGCGCAAACACCTGCGGGAGGTCGCACCGGCCGAACCCGCTCCCGACACCGGCGCGTACAACGAGTACCAGCAGGCCGTCGAGGCCGAGATCGAGAACCTCCGCCATCTCGCCTCCGTGCTCGCCGACCCGCGGCCCGTCGAACGGGCCGGCCGGCTCCTCGCCGCCTCCCGCCCCCTGCCGGTGCTCGGGCTGCGGGCCGCCGCCTCCCAGGCGTACGGCTTCGCCTACTTCGCGGCCAAGGTCCATCCGGATGTCCGGCTGCTGCACGAGGGCGGCACGATGGTCCACGACCGCATCGACGCGGCCGTGCGGGCCGGGGCCAGCACCCTGCTGTGCTTCGCGCTGCCCCGCCATCCGCGCGAGGTCGTGGACACCCTCGCCCACGCGAAGGAGGCCGGGCTGACCGTCGTCACCGTCGCGGACTCCGCGTTCGCGCCGGTCGCCAAGGTGTCCGACCTGCTGCTGCCCGCCGCCGTCGGCACGGGCCTCGCCTTCGACACGGCCTGCGCGCCGATGCTGCTCGGCCGGGTGCTGCTGGAGGCGATGTGCGACGGACTGCCGGACGCCCAGGCGCGCCTTGAGGAGTTCGACGCGCGGGCCGCGGCTCGGGGGCTGTTCGTCGAGTAGCGGCACCTCGCAGGCGGAGCACCGGAGACCGGCCGATTTTTTGGTGCTCTCTCAGATGAGTCTCACGTTCGGCCGCTAATCTGCCCGCCACGAACAGGCGTCTGGTGAGGAGGCGGATCGTGGCGCGCGGAGGGCAGGGACTTGCTCGGGTGGCCGTCGTCGTACGGGCCGGAGCGGCACCGCTGGGCTGGCTCGGGATCGTCGCGGCGGGGGTGGGCGTACTGGTGCCCGGGGTGACGGGACGGCGGATCGGGGTGACGGCCGGAGCCGCGCTCTTCCTGATCGCGGCGGTCGTCGTCCTGCTGACGCACCGCAAACGGTACGTGGCACTCGCCCGCGGCGCCGACCGGGCCGGCAAGCACGATGTGCTCCAGGACCGCGCGGTGACCGTACGGAACTGGCGCCGGGGCCACCGCTGGTGGGTGCTCCTCGCCTTCGCCGCGGCCCTGGGCTCGGCGTTCGCCGTGCCGGCCGCCGGCGGGATGCTGCTCGCCGGCGCCGGAGCGGGCCTGCGTCTCAAGGCGGCCTGGATCGGCCGGCTCGAACGGGCGGCCGAGTCGCTCCTGTGGGTGCGGGTCGACTGGCTCGGCCGCGGTGCGGGCGTTCCGGCGGGCAAGCGCGTCAAGGGCTACCGGGCCACCGGGATCGCCGCGGGCGACGCCGCGCCCCGGGGGGGGCGGGGGCTGGGGGGTTGGCGTCTTGCGGCTGTGGTTGCGGGTGGGCGCTTTCAGCGGGGTTTCAAGGTGGTTTCAGGGGGGTGGGGGAGCGTTGGTCGGG
>NZ_JBHWZP010000310.1:0-10696 GCF_042728395.1 Streptomyces sp. NPDC060205 | reverse complement strand
CCCCTAAAAACAGGCCGCCGACAGCACCCCGATCTTTCAGGGGCGCGGGGAACTGCGCGGCCAGCCACCCACGACCGGCACCCGACCGCCGCTTTTAGGGGCGCGGGGAACTGCGCGGCCAGCCACACGCGACCGGCACCCGACCGCCGCTTTTAGGGGCGCGGGGAACTGCGCGGCCAGCCACACGCGACCGGCACCCGACCGCCGCTTTCAGGGGCGCGGGGAACTGCGCGGCCAGCCACACGCGACCCGCACCCGACGGCCGCTTTCAGGGGCGCGGGGAACTGCGCAGGGCACCCCCGGCGGCCCGCACCCCGTAGTGCCCTGCCCAACCGTCGGAGACAACACCCACCTGGACCCCCTCCGTTCGACACGCCGACGTAATGCCACTTTTGTGTGGGTATCGGCTTGTTCGATCACTGGGCACTGGAGGGCGCTGTGCGGCCGGAGAGCTACGACTACGACACCCACAGCAGGTTGGCCGGACCGCTCACGGAGCCGTCCGGCTCGGCCTACCGGGTGCAGTACACCAAGCTCCTGTCGAGCGAGCCGCACCGAATACGAGCCGTCCTGCTCATGACGCTCGCCCCGGTGCTCACCGGACTGCTGCTGGTCTATCTCGTGTGGCCCACCCACTGGGTGGAGCGCGAGGGCGGCGCCCGCTGGCTGGTCGGCCTCGACATCACGATGCTCGTGGCGATCGGCCTGATCGAGCTCTTCATGGTCGTCAACGTCGTGTCGATCGCGCACGCGACGATGGTCGCCAGGGATCCCGTCCCCGTCACCCCCGCGAAGGGCACCCGGGTCGCCTTCCTGACCACCTTCGTCCCCGGCAAGGAACCGCTCTCGATGGTCCGCGCCACCCTCGAAGGGGCCGTCAAGGTCACCCACACCGGTCCGCTCGACGTCTGGCTTCTCGATGAAGGGGACGACGAGCAGGCGAAGGCTCTGTGCGCGGAACTCGGCGTCCGGCACTTCACCCGGCACGGTGTCCCGGAGTGGAACAGGGCCAAGGGCGTCCACAAGGCCCGTACCAAGCACGGCAATTACAACGCGTGGATCGCGATGCACGGCGGCAGTTACGACTTCTTCGCCTCCGTGGACACGGACCACGTGCCGCTCCCGGAGTTCCTGGAACGGATGATGGGCTACTTCCGCGACCCGGACGTCGCCTTCGTCGTCGGCCCGCAGGTGTACGGCAACTACACCACCCCCGTCACCAAGGCGGCCGAGTCCCAGCAGTTCCTCTTCCACGCCCTGATCCAGCGCGCCGGCAACCGCTACCGCGCGCCCATGTTCGTCGGCACCAACAACGTCGTACGGATCGCGGCCGTCAAGCAGGTCGGCGGCCTGTACGACTCGATCACCGAGGACATGGCCACCGGTTTCGAGATGCACCGGCACAAGAACCCGAGGACCGGTCACCACTGGGAGTCCGTCTACACCCCCGACGTGCTCGCCGTCGGTGAGGGCCCCGCCTCCTGGACCGACTTCTTCACCCAGCAGATGCGCTGGTCGCGCGGCACCTACGAGACGCTGTTCAAGCAGTACTGGAAGGCACCCTTCACGATGCCGCCGGGACGGCTGTTCTCGTACACGCTGATGCTCGTCTACTACCCGATGACGGCCGTCAACTGGCTGCTGGGCATCCTGAGCTGCGTCCTGTTCCTGTGCTTCGGGGCGTCCGGTACGCAGGTCTCCGCCTCCATGTGGCTGATGCTCTACAGCGACGCGGCCGCACTCCAGGTCGGGCTGTATCTGTGGAACCGGCGGCACAACGTCTCCCCGCACGAACCGGAGGGCTCGGGCGGGCTGGCGGGCATGGCGATGTCGGCCCTGTCCGCGCCGATCTACCTGAAGTCCCTGGGCGCGGCCCTGATCCGCCGTCCCAGCCGGTTCGTCATCACCCCCAAGGGCGGCGACACCAGCGCCGACCGTGTCGCGACCTTCCGTATCCATCTCTTCTGGGCGGCGGTCCTGACGGCGTCCCTGGTCGCGTCGTTCGTGCTCGACCACACCCACGCGGCCATGCGCACCTGGGCGGTCCTCGCGCTGGCCATCTCCCTCGCCCCGGTGGCGGTGTGGACCGCGACCCGTGCCAGGGACCGCAGGGCGCAGCGGCACCTCGTGCCCGCCGTCCGGATCGGCGAAACGGCCGAGCCCGCCCCGGCCCTCGCGGGCAGCGCGGCCGCAACGGTCTCCAGCAGTACGACAGGAGGTAGCTAGGCCATGGCCCACCGGCCCTTGAAGAAGGCGTCCGTGAAGAACGCGTCGCTGAGGATGACGCTCTCCAAGAAGACCCAGAAGCGGCTGCTCGGCGTCGGCGGCGTCGCACTGCTCGCCGGACTCAACGCGCCGGCCGCCATCGGCTTCGCCTCCGAGCAGTACTACGAGTACAAGATCGCCCAGCCCGGCTACCAGGCGAAGTACGGCTCGTGGAAGCAGCTCGACATCCCCAAGGAGTTCCGCACCAACGCCATCCACGCGGCGCTCCTGCACACCGGCAAGGTGCTGATCGTCGCCGGCTCCGGCAACGAGCAGAAGAAGTTCGACAAGGGGTCCTTCGACACGATCCTGTGGGACCCGAAGGCCGACACCTTCAAGAAGATCGCCACGCCGGCGGACTTCTTCTGCGCCGGGCACGCCCAACTGCCCAGCGGGCGGATGCTCGTGGCCGGCGGTACGGCCCGCTACGAACTGCTCGACGGCGAGGTCGAGCGGGCCGGCGGCGGTATGCGGGTGAAGAACGAGAACCCGGACAAGGCCATCGCCCTCAAGAAGGGCACCAGGTTCCGCTCGCCCTCCGGCGTCGAGTACATCAGCCGTGTCGACGTCATCGTGCCGAAGGCCAAGCGCACCCAGGAGATCACCTACAACAAGGCCGGCGTCATGCAGCCCTGGAAGACGAAGGTCAAGGCGAGCGAGGCCCGGGTCTTCGTCGAGGCCACCGAGGACGGCCCGGCGCCGGTCACCGACAAGCGCGCCCAGTACGAGATCCTCGGCCTCAAGGGCAAGGACGCCGACAACACGTACGGCCTCTCCGAGAAGATCACCCTGGAGAAGCAGGACTTCCAGGGGATCAGGGCCGCCTACGAGTTCGACCCGACGGCGGAGAAGTACGTGCCCGTCGAGCCGATGGACAAGGCCCGCTGGTACCCGACGCTGGTCGGGCTCCAGGACGGGAAGGTGCTCGCGGTCTCCGGGCTCGACGACGTCGGCGTGATCGACCCCGGTGACAACGAGATCTACGACCCGGGGACGAAGAAGTGGACACCCGGTCCCAAGCGGTACTTCCCGACCTATCCGGCCCTCTTCCTCACCAAGGGCGGCAAGCTCTTCTACCCGGCCTCGAACGCCGGTTACGGGCCCGCCGAACTCGGCCGCGACGCGGGCCTGTGGGACCTCAAGACCAACACGTTCCAGAAGGTGCCCGGACTGAGGGACCCGGACGAGACGGAGACCTCGACCTCGCTCCTGCTGCCGCCCGCCCAGGACCAGAAGGTGATGATCCTCGGCGGCGGAGGGGTCGGCGAGTCCAAGGAGTCGACCTCGCGCACGGCCGTCGTCGACCTCAAGAAGGCGAACCCCGCCTTCGAGGACGGCCCCGACCTGCCGCAGGGCACCCGCTATCTGAACAGCGTGATCATGCCGGACGACTCGGTCTTCACGTCCAACGGCGCCAAGGACTACCGAGGGCGCGGCGCCAGCAACATCCACAAGGCGCAGTTCTACGACCCGAAGTCCAACTCGTTCCGGACGGCCGCCTCGCCGAAGGTCGGGCGCAACTACCACTCCGAGGCGCTGCTGCTGCCCGACGGCCGGATCGCCACCTTCGGCTCCGACCCGCTCTTCGACGACCAGCAGAACACCAAGCTCGGCCATTTCGAGCAGCGCATGGAGATCTTCACCCCGCCCGCCCTGCACAAGAACGGCAAGGCCCGTCCCGTCCTGGGCGACGGACCGCAGGAGGTGGACGGCGAGGGCCGCGCCACCTTCGCGACCCGGCACCCCCAGAAGGTCGTGAACGCCCGGCTGATGCGGCCCAGCGCGGTCACGCACACCACGGACGTCGAGCAGCGGTCCATCGCGCTGGAGATCACGAAGAGCAAGGACTCGGTGACCGTGGCCGTGCCGAAGGACCGGACGCTGGTGCCGCCCGGCTGGTACATGCTGTTCGTGTCGGACGCGGACGGGACGCCCTCCGAGGCGAAGTGGGTGCAGGTCAAGTGACGGGCTGACGGACGGCCCGCCGCTTCCGGGTGACCCGCGGCGGCCTACTGGGACCTGGAGTTGCGGGCCAGGCCCAGCGCGTAGTCCGCCCACCACTGGCCGGCCGCGGGGCCCCCGCGGCACTGCCCGTCCGACTCCCCGGGCCGCTTGACCCACAGGTAGGCGTCCACGACCGGGTCGCCGGTGTCGGTGGTGGGCGGGGTGCCGAGCGCCCGGCCCGGCGGATTGCACCAGGCCTGCGCACGGTCGCCGCGTAGCGGGCCGTTGCCGTTGCGGCTGGTGTCCACCACGAAGTGCTTGCCGCCGAGCGCCTCCGAGAGACGGCGGCCGTACTCCTTGGTGATCGCGTCGGTCTGGAAGTTGGAGACGTTCAGGGCGAAGCCGTCGGCGTTCGCGACACCGGCCCGCCCGAGGGGTTCGACGAGCTTGTGCGGCTCCGCGATCCAGTCCGGGTTGCCCGCGTCCAGGTACACCTTCGTGTTCGGCTGCTGCTTCAGCCGCACGATCGCCTCGGAGAGCAACTGCTCGCGCTGCGCGTGGTACTCGCCCGGGGTGCAGCCGTCCACGATGTGGGCGACCGCGTCGGGCTCCAGGACGACCAGCGCGGGACTGTCGCCCAGGGCCCCCGCGAACCGGTCGATCCAGTCCCGGTAGGCACTCGCGTCGTGCGCGCCGCCCGCGGAGTGCTGACCGCAGTCGCGGTGCGGGATGTCGTACGCGACGAACACGGGCGTCCGACCGTCCCTGGCCGCCGCCCGCGTGGCCTCCCTGATCCTCGACTCGGGGTGGTCGCCCGCCGGCCACAGCGCCGCGGGCCGGTCCGCGATGCGCTTGAGCAGCCGGGCGTCACTCCCTCTGCCCTGCCGCTCCCACGCCCGGGCCTGCCGGGCGGCGGGGCTCTGCGGGTCGATCCAGAACGGGGAGCCGGCGGCGGGGTTCGCGGCACGGGTCTCCTGGACGGCGGCGGCCGGGCCGCCCCCGGACGGGGACGAGCAGCCCGTCACGAGTCCCAGCGCGGCGGACGCGGCGGACGCGACGAGCACGGCGCGCGCCGCGCGGGTACGGGTTCGGGTACGGGTCGGCCGGAACATCCTGCCCCCTTGGGCGAAGGTGACCGTCAGTGACGGTTTTCCGGCCATCGTGACATAAGGGATCTATCGGTCACGGGTGCGACACCGCGACCCGCCTGAGCCCGTTCATCGCCGAACCGTCAGGCCCCGCCGGTGGCCAGCGCGATGCCGAGCGGTGTCCTCTCGTACAGCATCTGGTGCCCGTACCGGTGCGCGACGAGCAGGCCCGCGTCGCGCAGCGTCGACAGATGCGCGGAGACGGACGAGGGGGCGAGGCCCAGGCGGTGGGCGAGGGCCGTGGTGGCGGCGGGTTCCGCGAGCGCGGCCAGTACGGCGGCCCGGCCCCGGCCCAGCAGCCGGACGAGGGCCTCGGGCGTGCGGTCGGACGGATCGGCCCACAGGCCCCCGATGCCCCGCGCCGGGTAGACCAGCGCCGGCTGCCAGGGCGGCTCGAAACCGCTCACCACGTCCGGCCAGGTGAAGACGCTGGGCATCAGCACCAGCCCCTGGCCGCCCAGTTCGCGGACGTGCTCGCCCCGTGAGTCGACCGTGAGCCGGCTCGCGTCCCAGGCGACCCGCCGGTCGAGTTCGGGCAGCAGTCCGGCGAGGCCCACCTCGGCGAGGCGACGGGAGTGGAAGGCGATGTCCGCCTCCAGGAGGGCCCTCAGCCTCGGCCAGGCGGGTTCCACGAGGGTGTGCCAGGCCGCCTCCGTCATGTCCGCAAGCTCCTGCACCGCACGGGCGGGGTCGGCGAGCATCGCCCGGCCGGCCGGGGACTCGGCGGCGCCCGGGGTGTCCGCGAGGGAGATCGCGAGTTCGGTCCGCGCGAGCCCGGGGTCCGTGGCGCGCACGGCGGCGATCTCCTCCTCGAACGTGGCCGCCGGGCCGATCGGAGGGGGCATCAGGCAGTCCGGGCTGTTCCCGCGCTGCGGCATCAGCAGCCACAGCGGCTCCAGGTCCAGCTCGGCCGCCGCCGAACGGATGCCCCGCAGCCAGGCGGAGTGATAGCCCTGCCGCTCCGGGCGCCGCAGGGTGCGTACCGCCGCGTGCGTCTCCCACAGGGGCGACAGCGCGAAACGGCAGTTGAGGAAGTCGTCCTCCCCGAAGTGGAGGTGGTACGGCATCACGCCTCCCGGAAGGTGGCTGGGGCCCGAAGATTCGGCCTGGGCCGAAACTCTATGGTGCCCGGCGCGGTCACGCGACGCTGCTCCCCATGCCAGAAGAAACACAGACCGCGACGACGGCACCCGAGCCGCCCTCCGTCGACACCCCCTCGGCCGACACGCGGGGAGGCGGCTACGGCCGGGCCTTCGCCGTCGGGGAGTTCCGGTTCGTCTTCGCCGCGCACGCCCTGTCCCTGCTGGGCGTCGTCGTCAGCGAGATCGCCCTGACCGTCCTCGTGTACGAACTGACGAGATCGCCGCTGCTCAGCGCACTGGCCTTCGCGCTGGGCTTCCTGCCCTACCTCGTGGGCGGGACGCTGCTGTCCGGCGTGGCCGACCGGTTCCCGGCCCGCCGGGTGCTCGTCGTGTGCGACCTCGTGTGCGCCGGATGCGCGGCGCTGATGGCCCTGCCGGCCACCCCCGTCGCCGCCCTGCTCGCCCTGCGGTGCGCCATCGCCGCCGTCTCGCCGGTGTTCAGCGGCACCCGGATGGCCACGCTGACCGAGATCCTCGGGGACGGCGACCTGTTCGTGCTCGGCCGCTCCCTGCTGCGGATCGTGTCCCAGAGCGCCGTGCTCGTGGGCTTCGGCCTGGGCGGTGTCCTGCTGGCCTTCGTACCGCCGCGCGGGGCGCTGGTCATCACCTTCGGCACCTTCCTCGCCTCCGCGCTGCTGCTGCGCGTCGGCACCCGGCGCAGGCCCGCGCGGACCGGCGCCGGACCGCTGATGCGGTACTCGCTCGCGGGCACCCGGCAGGTCCTGGCCGACCGCCGGATCCGGGCGCTGCTCCTGCTGCTCTGGGTGCCGCCGATGTTCGTCGTCGCACCGGAGGCGCTGGCCGCCGCGTACGCGGACGAGATCGGGGTGGGCACGGCCTGGATCGGCCTGCTGATGTGCGCGATGCCGGTCGGCACGATCGCGGGGGAGCTGTACGCGGGCTCCGCGCTCACCCCGGCGGCCCGCTCCCGGATCGTGCTGCCCCTCGCCGGCTGCGGCCTGCTGCCCCTCCTGGCCTACCCCTTCCATCCTGACCTCGGCTGGATCCTGCTCGCGCTGCTGGTCGCCGGGTCGACGGGCGCGTACACGCTGGGGCTCGACCGCTGGTTCGTGGACGCCGTGCCGGAGGAACTGCGCGGGCGGGCGATGACCGTGCACACGGCCGGGCTGATGACCATCCAGGGCGTGGGCATGGCGCTGGCCGGGGCGGCGGCCGAGTTCTGGCCGGTCAGCACGGTGGTGGGCGGGGTCGGTGTGCTCGGGACGGTGTGCTGTCTGCTCCTGGCGGCGGAGGTGCGGCGCACCGGTCGTGGCGTGGGGGCGGCGCGGGGGACGGTGGGGGAGAAGGCCCTGGAGGAAGGGTGAGCAAGCGGGCGAATACCGAAAGGCGAGACGGGGCTGACCACGATATGACCGGCCGGTAGGGTCTTTGCCGTGCCGAAGCCGCTCAGCCTTGCCTTCGATCCCATCGCCCGAGCCGACGAACTCTGGAAACAGCGCTGGGGGTCCGTGCCGTCCATGGGCGCGATCACCTCGATCATGCGCGCGCACCAGATTCTCCTCGCCGAGGTCGACGCGGTCGTCAAGCCGTACGGGCTGACGTTCGCCCGCTACGAGGCGCTGGTGCTGCTCACCTTCTCCAAGGCCGGCGAACTGCCGATGTCCAAGATCGGCGAACGGCTGATGGTCCACCCGACGTCCGTGACGAACACGGTGGACCGGCTCGTACGGTCCGGGCTCGTCGCCAAGCGGCCCAACCCCAACGACGGACGCGGCACCCTCGCCTCCATCACCGACAAGGGCCGCGAGGTCTGCGACGCGGCCACCCGCGACCTGATGGCGATGGAGTTCGGGCTCGGCGCGTACGACGCCGAGGAGTGCCGGGAGATCTTCGCGATGCTGCGGCCGCTGAGGGTGGCGGCGCACGACTTCGACGAGGAGTAGGGCGCGCGCGACGCGGCGGGACCCGGGGGCGCGCGAAGATCGTGCCAAACCGGTGGTTACGCTCGTAGCCATGAAAAAGAGCGTGCTGACCCGCTACCGCGTCATGGCCTACGTCACCGGTGTCCTGCTGGTCCTGCTGGTCCTCGGGATGATCGGCAAGTACGTGCTCGACCTGGACGGCGCCGCGGACTTCACGCGTGTCGTCAGCGTCGCGCACGGCTGGCTGTACGTCGTCTACCTGGTCTTCGCCTTCGACCTGGGCTCCAAGGCGAAGTGGCCGGTCCCCAGGCTCCTGTGGGTGCTGCTCGCGGGTACGGTCCCGACGGCCGCGTTCTTCGTGGAGCGCAAGGTCAGCCGCGAGCTGGAGTCCAAGGTCGTCGAGGACCCGGGCGCGGTCGCGAAGGCCTAGCGCCGCCGCGGAGGGCTCATCCCCTTCCGCGCCTCACCACCGCCATGGACGTATCCGTGGCGGTGTCCCATCGACATTTACTAGGACGTCCTAGTAAATTCGGGGGTATGGACGCTGACGCCATCGAGGAAGGCCGCCGACGCTGGCAGGCCCGTTACGACGCCGCACGCAAGCGGGACGCCGACTTCACCACGCTCTCCGGGGACTCCGTGGAACCGGTCTACGGACCGCGCCCCGGGGACACCTACGAGGGGTTCGAGCGGATCGGCTGGCCCGGGGAGTACCCGTACACGCGCGGTCTGCACGCGACCGGATACCGGGGGCGGACGTGGACCATCCGGCAGTTCGCCGGTTTCGGGAACGCCGAGCAGACCAACGAGCGCTACAAGATGATCCTCGCCAACGGCGGGGGCGGACTCTCCGTGGCCTTCGACATGCCCACGCTCATGGGGCGCGACTCCGACGATCCGCGCTCGCTCGGCGAGGTCGGCCACTGCGGGGTCGCGATCGACTCCGCCGCCGACATGGAGGTCCTGTTCAAGGACATCCCGCTCGGTGACGTGACGACGTCGATGACGATCAGCGGGCCGGCCGTACCGGTCTTCTGCATGTACCTGGTCGCCGCCGAACGGCAGGGCGTGGACCCGGCGCTGCTCAACGGCACGCTCCAGACCGACATCTTCAAGGAGTACATCGCGCAGAAGGAGTGGCTCTTCGAGCCCGAACCCCATCTGCGGCTCATCGGCGACCTGATGGAGCACTGCGCCCAGAAGATCCCCGCGTACAAGCCGCTGTCGGTCTCCGGCTACCACATCCGCGAGGCGGGCTCGACGGCCGCGCAGGAGCTGGCGTACACCCTCGCCGACGGCTTCGGGTACGTGGAGCTGGGGCTCAGCCGCGGCATGGACGTCGACGTGTTCGCGCCCGGCCTCTCCTTCTTCTTCGACGCGCACCTCGACTTCTTCGAGGAGATCGCCAAGTTCCGGGCGGCGCGGCGGATCTGGGCGCGGTGGATGCGGGACGTGTACGGGGCGCGCTCCGACAGGGCGCAGTGGCTGCGGTTCCACACGCAGACCGCCGGGGTCTCCCTGACGGCCCAGCAGCCGTACAACAACGTCGTCCGTACGGCGGTCGAGGCGCTCGCCGCGGTGCTGGGCGGCACCAACTCGCTCCACACGAACGCGCTGGACGAGACGCTCGCCCTGCCGTCCGAGCAGGCCGCCGAGATCGCGCTGCGGACGCAGCAGGTCCTGATGGAGGAGACCGGCGTCGCCAACGTCGCGGATCCGCTGGGCGGTTCCTGGTACGTCGAGCAGCTGACCGACCGCATCGAGGCGGACGCCGAGAAGATCTTCGAGCAGATCCGGGAGCGGGGGCTGCGCGCCCACCCCGACGGGCGGCACCCCATCGGGCCCATCACCTCCGGGATCCTGCGCGGGATCGAGGACGGGTGGTTCACCGGGGAGATCGCGGAGTCGGCGTTCCAGTACCAGCGGGCGCTGGAGAAGGGTGACAAGCGGGTCGTGGGGGTGAACGTCCACCACGGCTCGGTGACCGGGGATCTGGAGATCCTGCGGGTCAGCCATGAGGTGGAGCGGGATCAGGTGCGGGAGCTGGGGGGACGGCGGGGTGCCCGGGACGAGGCGGCCGTACGGTCGTCCCTGGACGCGATGCTGGCCGCCGCGCGGGACGGGTCGAACATGATCGGGCCGATGCTGGACGCGGTGCGGGTGGAGGCGACGCTCGGGGAGATCTGTGACGTGCTGCGGGAGGAGTGGGGGGTGTACACGGAGCCGCCGGGGTTCTGACGGGACGTTTTCTCGCCCCCGCCGCCCCTACCCTTCCCGTCACTGCATGGGGGCTGCGCCCCCGAACCCTCGGTCC
>NZ_JBHWZP010000309.1:0-10705 GCF_042728395.1 Streptomyces sp. NPDC060205 | reverse complement strand
CCCCGGAAGGACCACGATGATCTCCACCCTCCTGTCCCAGCTGGACGGGCCGGACGGTGACCGCACCCCGCGACTCGCGTACGGCGCCGACTACAACCCCGAGCAGTGGCCTCGCGAGGTGTGGGAGGAGGACGTCCGGCTGATGCGGGAGGCCGGCGTCAACCTGGTCTCCGTGGGGATCTTCTCCTGGGCCCGCATCCAGCCGGACCGGGACCAGTGGGACTTCGCCTGGCTCGACGAGGTCATGGACCTGCTGCACGCGGGCGGCATCGGCGTCGACCTGGCCACCGCCACCGCCTCCCCGCCGCCCTGGCTCACCACCGCGCACCCGGAGATCCTGCCGGTGACCGCCTCCGGTGAGACGGTGTGGCCGGGGGCGCGCCAGCACTGGCGTCCCACCTCGCCCGTCTTCCGCGAGCACGCGCTGCGCCTGGTACGCACGATGGCCGAGCGGTACGCCGGCCACCCGGCGCTGGTGGCCTGGCACGTCTCGAACGAGCTGGGCTGCCACAACGTCTACGACTTCTCGGACGACGCGGCCCGCGCCTTCCGCGACTGGCTGCGCGCCCGCTACACCACCCTCGACGCCCTCAACCACGCCTGGGGCACGGCCTTCTGGTCGCAGCGCTACAGCGACTGGGGGCAGATCCTGCCGCCCCGGCTGGCCGGCTCCCACCCCAATCCCACGCAGCAGCTCGACTTCAAGCGCTTCTCCTCCGACGCGCTGAAGGAGTACCTGATCGCGGAGCGCGACGTGCTGCGGGAGATCACGCCGCACGTGCCGGTCACCACCAACTTCATGGTGATGGGCAACACCAAGGGCATGAACTACCCGGAGTGGGCGGGCGAGATCGACTTCGTCTCCAACGACCACTACGTCCACCCGGGCCCGCAGGACCGCGACGAGCTGTCCTTCTCCGCCAACCTCACCAGCGGGATAGCGGGCGGGCAGCCTTGGTTCCTGATGGAGCACTCCACCAGCGCGGTCAACTGGCAGCCCGTCAACGTGGCCAAGCGGCCGGGCGACCTGGCCCGCGACTCGCTGCTGCACGTCGCGCACGGCGCCGACGCCGTCTGCTTCTTCCAGTGGCGCCAGTCGGCGGCGGGCGCCGAGAAGTACCACTCCGCGATGGTGCCGCACGCCGGCGCCGACAGCGAGGTCTTTCGCGCGGTCGTCGAACTGGGGCAGACCCTCAAGGCGCTGGCCCCGGTCGCGGGCTCCGAGCGCGAACCGGCCCGCGTGGGCATCGTCTACGACTGGGATTCGTGGTGGGCGAGCGAGCAGGACTCGCACCCCACCGCCCTCCTCGACTACCGCCAGGAGGCCCTGGACTGGTACTCGGCGCTGCACACCCTCGGCATCCGCGCCGACGTCGTGACCACCACGACCGATCTCGACCGGTACGACGTCCTGATCACCCCGGTGCTGCACGTGGTCCCGGCCCCGCTCGCCAAGGAGCTCACGCGGTACGCGGAGGCCGGCGGCCACCTCGTCACCACGTACTTCTCGGGCGTGGTCGACGAGAACGACCACGTGTGGCTCGGCGGTCACCCCGGCGCCCTGCGTGAACTGCTCGGTATCCGCATCGAGGAGTTCGGCCCGCTGCTCGACGGTGACTCCGTCGCGCTGGACGGCGACGCCACGGGCACCCTGTGGACCGACCGGATCGACGTCACCGACCCCGCGGTGGAGGTGCTGGCCCACTACCGCAGCGGCGCGTACGCCGGGCGGCCCGCGGTCACCCGCCGTGCGGTGGGCCAGGGCTCGGCCGCGTACGTCTCCACGCGGCTCGGTGCCGAAGGGCTCGCCGGGCTGCTGCCCGCGCTGCTCGGCCCGGCGGGTGTCGAGAGCGAACTGCCCGCCGACGCACGGGGATCGGTCGAGCAGACCGTGCGCCGCGGCCCCGACGGCCGCTTCCTGTTCCTGGTCAACCGGACCGACGACGACGTGGCCCTGACGGGTCTCGCCGGAGAGGTCCTGATCGGCGGCACCGGCACTGGCACCGGCGGCGGTCTCGTCCTGGGGCCGAGGGGCGTCGCCGTACTGCACCAGCGCACGGCCTGAGCACGCCGGACCGGGTGCCCGACGATCGGCACTCCGAACACCCGGTCCTCCCCGCACGACGGAATCCTCGGACGGCACCGCGTCCGTCCGGGGGCGTTCCCTCCTGCCCGACGGGCGGGAGGTCCACCGCGCAGCGACCCACACCTCAGTCGGGAGCACACGATGGCACGCCGTACCCGCAGCAGACGTCTCCTCGGAGCCGCCGGACTCACCGCTCTGGCCACCGGGGCCGCCCTGACCCTGGCGCCCCCGTCGACCGCGCAGGCCCCGGCGGCGGACAATCCGTCGGTCACCGTCCGGCCCGATCCCTCTTACGCACAGCAGAAGTTCGAGGGGTGGGGCACCAGCCTCGTCTGGTTCGCCAATGTGACCGGCGGCTATCCGAAGGAGATACGCGAGAAGCTCGCGAAGCTCCTCTTCGGGGACGACGGGCTGGCGCTGAACATCGCCCGGTACAACATCGGCGGTGGCAACGCCCCGGACGTCAAGGACTATCTGCGGGCCGGCGGTGCGGTGGAGGGCTGGTGGCGGGCGCCGGCCGGCACCACCCGCGAGGACACCGACTGGTGGAGCGCCGACGACCCGGCCGACTGGAACAAGGACGCCGACGCCACCCAGCGCTGGTGGGTCGACCGGATCAAGGACGACATCGACCACTGGGAGACCTTCAGCAACTCCCCGCCGTGGTTCATGACGAAGAGCGGCTATGTGTCGGGCGGGTTCGACGCCGCCGAGGACCAGCTCAAGACGGAGTCCGTGGACGACTTCGCCGCCTATCTGGCGGGGGCCACCAGGCGCCTTGAGAAGGCCGAGGGCATCAAGGTCGACACCGTCGACCCGTTCAACGAGCCCAACACCACCTACTGGAGCACCCGGCTGGGCACCGACGGCGAGCCCGTGGGCGGCCGTCAGGAGGGCGCGCACATCGGCCCCGAGCTCCAGCAGAAGGTGATCGCCGCTCTGGCCCCGGCGCTGAAGAAGGCGAAGGCCAAGGCGGAGATCTCGGCGATGGACGAGACCAACCCGTCCATCTTCGCGACGAACTGGAACACCTACCCGCAGGAAGTGCGGGACCTGGTCGGCCAGTTGAACGTCCACACCTACGGCACCGGCCAGCGCACCACCGTACGGGACCTGGCGAAGGCGGCCGACAAGCCGCTGTGGCAGAGCGAGGTCGAGGGCGACTGGGGCGACGGACAGAGCTTCACGGACATGCGTCCGGGGCTCGGCCTGGCCCAGCGCATCGTCGACGACCTGCGGGAACTGGAGCCCAAGGCCTGGGTGTTCTGGCAGCCCGTCGAGGACTACGACAACATGAAGCCCGGCGGCGAGTCCGCCAAGGGTGGCAACTGGGGCAGCATCCAGCTCTCGTTCAGCTGCACCTCGAAGGACACCCTGAAGTCGTGCCCGATCTACACGAACACCAAGTTCGACACGGCCCGCAACTTCACGCACTACATCAAGCCCGGTGACCGCCTGATCAAGACGGACGACACGTCCAGCGCCGCCGCCGTCTCCGAGAAGGGCGACCGGGCGACAGTCGTCCACGTCAACAGCACCACCGAGGCCCGTACGGTCACCGTCGACCTGTCGAAGTTCGGCGAGGTCGGCCGCAACGCCACCGTCACCCCCGTCGTGACCAGCGCCGACGGCAAGCTGGAGCGCCGGGCCGCCGTCAAGGTCAGCGACCGCACGGCCACCTTCACCGTGCCCGCCCAGTCCGTGACCTCCTTCCTGGTCAAGGGTGTCTCCGGGGTCGCGAAGGACGCCGCCGAACTGCGCAAGGGGCACACCTACGCGCTGACCGGCGTCCAGAGCGGGAAGGCCCTCACGGTCGCCGACAACGGCACGGGCCTCGTCATCAGGAGCGCGGCGGCCGACGCGCCGGGTCAGCAGTGGAAGCTTCGCCAGATCTCCGGTGACACCGGAAACCGGCAGCGGTACGTGTTCAGCAACCCGGTGGAGGGCAAGCGGCTGGCCGTCCGTGACGGCGCCCCGGTGCTGGAGGCCGACACCGGCGCCCGCGACAGGGCCACCCAGTGGATCATGTCGTCGACCGGGGACGGCACCTGGACCCTCGTCAACGCGGCCACCGGACGGCTCCTCGAAGTCGGCGGCCAGGCCACGAACGAGGGTGCGGCCGTGACGCTGTGGACACCCAACTCCGGCGCCAACCAGCGCTGGAAGGTCACGGAGGTGTCCAACCCGGCGGGCTGACCACCGCGTTGCGCGTGATCCCGTTCCCTACGATGGCCGGGTGACCAGTGACACCGCGTCGGAGCCGGGCATCACAGCCGGCTCCGACGCCGACGCGCGTACAGAGACCGTGACACCGGAGCCCGGCGCCTGGGCGGAGCGGCTGCGCCGGTTCGGGTTCGTGGCGCGCCCGCGCACCGACACCAGGGATCTTCTGGTCCCGCCGTTCCCGGAACCGGGCACCCGCTTCGGGGAAGCCCTCGGTCTCGGCCCGGTGGCGGCACACCGGCTCGCGCGGGCGATGGGCTGGCTGGGCCCGCTGCTGGTGGCCGCCCTCGCGGGAGCGATCCGTTTCTGGCATCTTGGCCGGCCCCGGGGTCTCGTCTTCGACGAGACGTACTACGCCAAGGACGCGTGGTCACTGCTCCGGCTCGGTTACGAGGGCACCTGGCCGGACCGCAAGGTCGCCGACCCGCAGGTCCTCGCGGACCCTCAAGTGATCCCGCTCTCCGACGCCGGGGCGTTCGTCGCGCATCCGCCGCTGGGCAAGTGGGTGATCGCCGTCGGTGAGTGGGTGTTCGGCTTCGACCCGTTCGGCTGGCGCTTCATGGTGGCGCTGCTCGGCACGCTGTCGGTGCTGATGCTGTGCCGGATCGGCCGCGGGCTGTTCCGCTCGACGGCGCTGGGCTGTCTGGCCGGACTGCTGATGGCCCTGGACGGCCTGCACTTCGTGATGAGCCGCATGGCGCTGCTCGACCTCGTCGTCATGTTCTTCGTGCTGGCGGCGTTCGGGGCCCTGCTCATCGACCGGGACCGGGCGCGGGCCCGTCTCGCGGCGCGTCTGCCCGTGGACGAGGACGGCTTCACGGGCCCCGACGCGTACACGGCCGAGCAGGTGGGGATGGGCGTACGGCCGTGGCGTGCCGCGGCCGGGCTCCTCCTCGGGCTGGCCGCCGCGTGCAAGTGGAACGGCCTCTATTTCCTGGCGTTCTTCATGGTCATGACCCTGCTGTGGGACGTCGGCGCACGTCGCGTCGCCGGGGCCCATCGGCCCTGGCTCGCCGTTCTGCGCAAGGACGCCCGCTGGTCGGCGCTCTCCGTGGTGCCGGTGACCGTGGCCGGCTATCTCGCCACCTGGACCGGCTGGTTCCTGTCCGACGGGGGCTACGGACGGCACTGGGCGGAGGGCCGCGGGGGCCCCTGGTCGTGGATTCCGGCCCCCCTGCGCAGCCTGTGGCACTACGAGAGCCTGGTCTACGACTTCAACGTGGGGCTGAGCACCCCGCACCGGTACGAGTCGAACCCCTGGAGCTGGCTGGTGCAGGGCCGTCCGGTGGCGTACTCCTACGAGACGGACTTCGTGCAGGACGGCTGCCGCACGGCCTCGGGCTGCTCCCAGGTGGTCCTCGCGCTGGGCACCCCGCTGCTGTGGTGGTCGGCGTGTGTGGCCCTGCTGTATCTGCTCTTCCGGTGGGCCCTGCGCCGCGACTGGCGGGCGGGCGCCGTACTGTGCGCGGTGGCCGCGGGCTATCTGCCGTGGTTCCAGTACCAGGACCGTACGGTCTTCGCCTTCTACGCGGTCGTCTTCGTGCCGTATCTGTGCCTGGCGGTCGCGATGGCGGCGGGGGCGCTGGTGGGCCCGCCGGGGGCGGACGGCAGACGCCGGACGTGGGGGACGGTCGCCGTGGGCGCCGTGGTGCTGCTGATCGTCTGGAACTTCGTCTACTTCTTCCCGATCTATTCGGGGGCGACGATCCCGTACTCGGACTGGCACTCCAGGATGTGGTTCGACACCTGGATATGACCGGTCGAACGGTCAGGCGGTCTGGCGGTCTGGCGGTCTGGCGGTCTGGCGGGCCACGACGCGCGGACCGCACGGCGACGGGGAGTCACCATGCGGTCCGTTCTCGTCCTGTGTGCGAGCCTTGACGGCGTCGCGCACCTCACCGCCTGCGGCTCCTGCTCCCCCACCCGGTGCCCACGCCGGCGACGTGAAGTGCCAGCACCGTCAGACCGATGAGCATCACGTTCGTCGACGTGAAGGTGTCGTTGGTCGCGATGTCCGCGGCGTTGATCAGGAACGCGATGAAGAACAGGACTGCAGCTGCTATGCCGAGCACGGATTCTCCTCTTTCCGGTCGCGGGACGGGAGCGGCTCCCGTCCCCGACCTCCGTGTGCCCCGGCCCGGCCGAAACAGACGCGGCAATCAGCGGCGGACCAGCACCCATGACTCGGTCCGATCGTGGTACTCGCCGATCACACAGGAATCACCAGAGACCGCTGCGTTCCGGTTCACCTACCATCCCCACCGGACCCGGACGAGTAGACCCCTCGTCGTCGGGAAGCAGCAGCGGTGGAAGCACAGGATCAGCACAGCCCCGTGGGGAGTGGGCTGGGGAAGGCGCAATGGCGATCGAGCCGCGTTGGGACGACAAACTGCCTTCTGAGGAGATGTACACCCGGACGACGACCTTCCCCGGCGAGCTGCCCAACGTGACGGGCGCGCGACTCGCCGCGGAGGAGTTCCTCCTTGCGCTCACGCGCACCTCGCCACCGGCCGCGCCCGAGCACTGGGACGACATTCTGCTGGTGGTCACGGAGCTGGCGGCCAATGTGGTGCAGTACGCGCCGGGCCCGTTCGAGCTGCGTCTGCGGCGTACGTTCGACGGCGTGCACGTGACCATGCGCGACACCAGCACCACCCCGCCCGCACCGCGCCCGTTCCATCCCGGCCGCGGTGACGGGGGTGTCGGCTGGCATCTGATCCACACACTGTGCGACCAGGTGAGCGTGGTGGTGACCGACACGGGCAAGGACATCCATGTGTTCCTGCCGTGGTGAGGACCGGCGCCCGTCAGGTACCTACCCGGAGCGGCCCCGGACGGTAGTCGTCCGAGGCCGCAGGTGTGCCGGTTCCGTCCGTCAGACGAGCGGCACCAGCACGCTGACGATCTTGCCGCCCTCCGGTCGCGGCTCGACGGAGATGTCCCGCGCGAGCCGGATGATGACCGGCCAGCCGTAGCCGTTGCCGAGGTGCTGCGTCGGCAGGCTTCCCGCGCCGAAGGCGGCGGCTGGGATGACGTCACTGTTGTCGTGCACGGCCAGCCGCACACCCTGCGGCGTGGGCGTCACCTCGAACCCGGCCAGCCCTCCCCCGTGCCGCACGGCGTTCGCCGCCAGCTCCGAGACGACCAGCGAGAGATCGATGAGGGCCGCCTCGGTCGCCGTGCGGTCGGCGTCGTTCCACTGTTCCAGCACCACGGCGTGGGCGTACGCGCGGGCCATCGCCGCGGTCGTGATGGGGGCCCGCGCCGTCGCCGCGGTCGTGACCTGGGCGGGCTCCGCGAGCGTCACCTCTGGCGGACTGTCCGTGGACGCGAGGGTGGTCGTGTCGGTTCGCTCCATATGCGTCGTGTCCCTGCACTCTGGTTCTTCGATGCCCGGCGCCGGCCCGGAGCCGCCCAGCGGCTTCTCGGACCGGTCACCGTCCCCGGCATCGCCTTCACCTGCGCCTCGTCGCGGGAACGAGTGGCTGCGCGGTCGTGATCGGCGTCATCGCTGTCTCCTCGCTCCGCGTCCTACGCGCTCCTCCTTCCCGCTGGATCGACATCCACCGCCATCCGGCGCAGCGGACGCGTCACGCCGGCTCAGGTCGTGGTCGTCTGCCGTGGGGGCAGGCTCCGGTAGTAGTGGCCGACTCCGGCGAGGTATTCGGGGTCCAGCGTCTCGCGGTCGGTCTTGAACCGGGGCGCGGCCTTGATCTCGTCCTCGGTGCACGCCACCTTGATCTCCCGGGCCTCCGGGTCGATGAAGGTGACCAGGCCCACGGGCACGAGAACGCTTCTGCCGAACACCCAGCCACCGGTGTCGACGATCAGATGCCGCATCCCGGATTCGTCCACCTGCCGGTCCACGTGCCCGATCGTCCCGTCGGCCGCGGCGACCGTGAACCCCGTGAGCAGCAGCCCCTCCGCGTATCCGCTGGCCGGTGCGTACGACCAGATTCTGTCGGTGGTCACGTCGCTGCTTCCTTCCCATGGTCGATGTGCGAACGGAGCGCCGCGGCCGGTGTGGGCCGGCCGCCGTCCTCCTGGGGCAGCCAATACCCTCCCGCCCCGTCCGCATTCCCGGCGTTTTCCGCGAGGCGCCCTCGTCGGTGCCGTGCGGCCCGTGCGGCACCTGGTCCGCGAAAGGGGGCGCGGCGGCTTGCGACGGGAAAGGCAGACCACCTCGGAAAGAGCAGGCGTACCGTCCGGGAAGCAGGGAACCAGGAGTTCTGGAGGTTGATAACCATGGTTCCCATCATTCTTGTTCTTCTGCTCGCCCTTCTCCTTTTCGGTGCGGGTTTCGCACTCAAGGCGCTGTGGTGGATCGCGGTCATCGTGCTGGTCGTCTGGCTGCTCGGCTTCGTCGTACGGCCCACCGCCTCCGGTGGCCGCCGTGGACGCTGGTACCGCTGGTAGAAACCGCAGGCAGGAGGGCCATGAGCCCTCGGACACCGGTCGGCGCGCCCGCCACCGCCGAACATCGAATTCCCAGGGAGGAATGAGGAATGACGTCGTCCCGAACCGAGCCCAAGTACACCGTTCCCGGACTCAGCGTCCAGGACGGCGGGAAGGTTATCGAACTGCTCCGCCTGCGGCTGCACGCACTCAATGACCTCTCGCTCACGCTGAAGCACATTCACTGGAATGTGGTCGGTCCGCATTTCATCGCCATTCACGAAATGCTCGACCCGCAGGTGGACCGGGTCCGCGCCATGGCCGACGACACCGCCGAGCGGATCTCGGCGCTGGGCGGGGTGCCGGTGGGGACTCCCGGCGCCCTCGTCGCCGAGCGGACCTGGGACGACTACGACGTCGGGCGCGCGGACGCGATCGCCCACCTCGGCGCCCTCGACCTGGTCTACACGGGCATCGTCGAGAGCCATCGCGCCGCGCTGGCCGAGGTCGGCAAGTTCGATCCGGTGACGGAGGACCTCCTCATCGAGCAGCTGCGCTCCCTCGAACAGTTCCAGTGGTTCGTGCGCGCGCACCTCGAAAGCTCCGGTGGTGACCTCGCCACGGCGGGCACCCGCACCGAGACCGAGGCCGCGCGCTCGGCGCACGAGGACGGGGCCCGGTAGCGGGGCCCGTGACGCGAGAGGGGCCCGGATCCACTGCGGATCCGGGCCCCTCTGGCGTGCTTCGGCCCGTCTTCGCGGGCTGCGGGCGCAGCGGGCCTCAGACGCGGGAGACGTAACTGCGGATCGTCGTGCCGGTGTCGCCGGTGTGCAGACGCACCAGGTCCGAGAGGTGGTGCACGAGCAGGAGGCCGCGACCGCCGATCTGGCCGGGGGGCGCGGGGCGGCGGCCCGCGAGGGGATCGGTCAGCCGGCCGAAGTCCTGCACCTGGCAGACGATCTGCTCCTGCTCCGCCCACAGGCGCAGGATGCCCGTGCCGCCCGCGTGCACCACGCTGTTCGTGGTCAGTTCGGCGACGACCAGGGCGAGATCCTGCAGACGGGCCGCGCTCATCCCCCGCTCCCTCGCCTGGGCGAGGGCGAAGTCACGGGCTTCGGGCAGCGCTTCGGCGTCGTAGCGGAAGGTCGCCGCGCCGGACGGAGAGGCCAGCGGTTCGTTGCAGCGCGCGAGCGCCTTCGCCGGGTCGTACGTCTCACTGACCCGCCGGTGTCCCCCGGTGATGAGGACGGGGTGGGTGGCATGGGCGTCGGCCAGTACGTCCTTGGGCAGGGACCGGGCGTCGTACGGACACAGGATGGTCACCTCCCGGCCGCGGAACGCCTCGTTGATGAGGGCCTCGTGCTGGAGGCAGGCGGGGTATTCCACGGCGGTGCGCCCGGGCCAGACCGGCTCGCCGATGATGCGGACGCGGACACCCGCCCGGGCGTCCGCGAAAGCCCGCAGGACCGAGGGGATGATGCGGCCGGGGTTGCGGCCGGCCAGGGTCATGTCGACGAGGTGCACGGCTTCCGCCGCCGCGCCCAGTGCCGCCGTGAGCAGTTCGAGCCGCGCGGCGGGAGCGGCCACCGCCACGGGCTCGGAGGCCGCCAGCCCTTCCCGTACGAAGGGAACCGTGCCCGCCAGGTACTCCTGGTCGTCGCGGTAGAAGAGCGCGGGGTGCACGAACGGCGCGCCGGTCGTCGGCCCGGTGGCCGTCGTCGTCACGTCGGCACTCCTGTCGGGGGCGGTACGGCCCGGCCCTCGCGTCGGCCGCACCGGCTGCGCCGACGGATCCGGACGGGGTGGGCGGGGGCGTGCCGGATGTGCCGACGAGTGGAGGGATCGCGTCGGTTCGCCGTCGCGCGACGGCGGTATCGACGTCGAGCTGTCCGCGCTGTCCCACAGGTCCACCCGTTTCACCCCGGGGCCACCCTACGCCGTCGCACTGACGTTCCCTCGTCACTCAGGTGTTTCCCGCACGCCCTTCGGGCCGGTCACACC